>NZ_JBHVEE010000096.1:0-38300 GCF_042802415.1 Streptomyces sp. NPDC057486
TGGGACTTGCTGGTCATGATCCGCCTCCTGCGGTGCCGTGCTGTGCGTACCCGGGCGACGCTAGGCGCCCGGACGGGGCAGGGGTTGCCCGCAAGCGCATGCGGTCATGCCTGCCCGCGCACTGTGTCCGGTGTCCCTGCCCGTGCGTTGCCTCATGGGCAGGGACCCGTGCGCCGGCGACCACCGAGGGCGCCGGCCGGGTGCCGGTCGGCTCGCACGTCGCACCGATGCCGCGCCGCGGGCTGCCGGTGCGGCGATCCCCGTCCCGGCAGCCTCTTCCTGATCACGGTCCGCGTGTGCAACTGACTAGCCGTCAATAAAACCGCGGTCTGGTGGATTTCCCTCTCGTCCGCTCCGGCCCGCTGAGCCCGCCGGCCCGCGACCCGACCGTCCCGGCCCCGTGAAGCCGTCGTGTTCCCGGCGCGATTCGGCGCGCCCGGGCGGAACGCCGGCCGGGCGACGACACAGCGAAGCCGCGCGGACGCGCCCAGGGCGATGCGTCCGCGCGGCTGCCCGAGCCCTTCGTCAGCTCGTCGCGCGCACCGCCGTACGAGTGCCCCACCAGCACGACCGGACCGTCGATCTGGGACGCCACGGAGGCGACGTACGCGGCGTCCGACACCAGTCCGCGCAGCGGGTTGGGCGGCGCCACCACGGGGATGCCGTCGTTCTGCAACTCCGCGATGCCCCCGGACCAGCTGCCGGCGTCGGCGAAGGCGCCGTGCACGAGAACGACCGTGGGGGCGGAGTCGGCGGCCATGTCTGTTCTCCTCCTTGGTGAGGTGAGGCAGGGACGGCGCGTCAGCGGTTGTCGAGGGCGGTGCGCAGGGTGTCGACGGCCAGGGTGATGGCGGCCTGGGCGGCGTGGGTCTCGCGGAGGGCGTTGAGCATGACGAAGTCGTGGATGATGCCCTGGAAGCGCACCGCGGTGACGGGGACGCCGGCTTCACGGAGCTTGTTGGCGTAGGCCTCGCCCTCGTCGCGCAGTACGTCGGCCTCGCCGGTGATGACGAGGGCGGGCGGCAGCCCGGTGAGCTGCTCGGTGGTGGCCCGCAGCGGGGAGGCGGTGATCTGGGCGCGTTCGGCCTCGTCGGTGGTGTACTGGTCCCAGAACCACTGCATGCCGTCGCGGCGCAGGAAGTAGCCGGTGGCGAACTGGTGGTAGGAGCCGGTGTCGAAGTTCGCGTCGGTGACCGGGTAGAAGAGCACCTGCTGGACCAGCGGTACGTCGCCGCGCTCCTTGGCCATCAGCGTCAGTGCGGCGGTCATGTTGCCGCCGACGGAGTCGCCGGCCACCGCGAGGCGGGAGCCGTCGAGGTTCTTGGACGTACCCTGCTGGACGATCCAGCGGGCGACGGTGTAGTTCTGCTCGATGGCGACCGGGTAGCGGACCTCCGGGGAGAGGTCGTACTCGGGGAAGACCACGGCGGCGCCCGTGCCGACGGCGAGTTCGCGCACCAGGCGGTCGTGGGTGTGGGCGTTGCCGAACACCCAGCCGGCACCGTGGATGTAGAGGATCACCGGCAGGGTGCCCTGCGCACCGGCGGGCCTGACGATGCGCGCGCGGACGCTGCCCGTGGGACCGCCCGGGACAGTGATCCACTCCTCGTCGATCTGCGGCTTGTCGATCTCGCCGGACTGCACCTCGTCGACTGCCTTGCGGCCCTCGGCGGGCGGCAGGTCGAAGAGGTAGGGCGGATTGGCGGTCGCTTCGGCGAACGCGGCTGCCGCCGGCTCCAGCACCGGCTCCACAACATGGGACATGTCGAACTCCTGAGTTTCCTGTGGTGTGCCGGTCTCTCCGGCGGGGCAACTGCGCGGCAGACACAAAGGGTCTGCGGGGTGCAGGTCGCCACCGTAAAACCGCCGGGCCGGGAGGAATATCCCATCAGTGCACCGCCTCTGACCTCGCAGTGCACAAAGGACAAGTGCGCTGTCGGCACGCATGCAGTGCACTCCCGGTACACACGGTCGCATCGGCCCGCAATAGCGTGATGGAACAGCCGCGGGCCACCGGGCCGGACTTGTGTGGTTCAGCGAAATTCCATGAGGAATTCAGCGCAGCCGGCCGTGGGCGCAGTGATTGCGCAGACCCGGTTCACTTCCGCCCGCCGCTGTCTTCCCAGACGAAATCGATGCTGTTCTCCCCGCAGGAGGTTGTCGAAGGTGTCCACGATGCCGGTCGGTGGGCTGGTTCCCAGCGCCACCGACAACGCCGCGGACCTCGTGGTTCGCAACGCGAAGATTCACACCGGAGACCCGGCCCGGCCGCAGGCAGAGGCGATCGCCGTCCGAGACGGCGTCATCATGGTCGTCGGCGACGACAAGGACGTGGCTCCCCGTGTCGGCCCGGCCACGAGGGTGGTCGACGCCCTCGGCCGCCGGGTGGTCCCCGGCCTGAACGACTCCCACCTGCACGTCATCCGGGGCGGGCTCAACTACGTGCTGGAGCTGCGCTGGGACGGCGTCCCCACGCTGCGACAGGGTTTGGCGATGCTGCGTGAGCAAGCGGCCCGCACACCCAAGGGCCAGTGGGTGCGGGTGGTGGGGGGCTGGTCGGCCGAGCAGTTCGCCGAACGGCGGCTGCCGACCGTCGCCGAGCTGAACGCCGCAGCGCCGGACACCCCGGTGTTCGTTCTGCACCTGTACCAGTCGGCGGTGCTCAACCGGGCGGCGCTCAAGGCCTCCGGATACACCAAGGACACCCCGGACCCGAAGGGCGGCCAGATCGTACGGGGCCGGGACGGCGAGCCCACGGGCATGTTGCTGGCCGCCCCCAGCGCCCTGATCCTCTACTCGACCCTGGCCAAGGCCCCGGTGCTGGAGGGTGAGGACAAGAGGACCTCCACCCGACACTTCCTGCGCGAACTGAACAGGTTCGGGCTCACGTCGGCGATCGACGCGGCGGGGGGATTCCAGAATTTTCCCGAAAACTACAGCACCGTCGTCGAACTGGCCAAGGCCGGCGAGTTGTCGCTGCGCATCGCGTATCACCTTTTCCCGCAGACCGCAGGCCAGGAACTCGACGACCTCGCCCGCTGGATCGAAATGGCCCGCCCCGAGGACGGGGACGAATGGCTCCGCCTCAACGGCGCGGGCGAGAACCTCACTTGGGCGGCGGCGGATTTCGAGAACTTCGCCCAGCCGCGCCCGGAACTCGCCCCCGGCTATGAGGCAGAATTTGAGAAGGCCGTACGCCTGCTCATGGAGAACGGCTGGGGATTCCGGCTGCACGCCACCTACGACGACACCATCCGACGCGATCTCGCGACATTCGAGAAGCTTGCCGCGGACGGACTCTTCCCGGCCGGGAACCGGTGGCTGTTCGACCACGCGGAGACCGTCTCCGCGGACAGCCTCGATCGCATCGCCGCCCTCGGCGGCGCCATGTCCGTGCAGAACCGCCTGTCCTTCCAGGGCGAGGCATTCCTGCGGCGCTACGGCCCCGGCGCCGCCGCGGACGCCCCTCCGATCCGGGCCATGCTGGAGCGCGGCCTGACCGTCGGCGCCGGCACCGACGCCACCCGGGTCTCGACCTACAACCCGTGGATCGCCCTGCACTGGCTGATCACCGGCCGCACCGTCGGCGACCTGGTCATGCGCCCGCCGCACAACCGCGTCGACCGGCGGACCGCGCTGTCGATGTTCACCGAGGCAGGGGCCCGGCTGACCGGCGAGGAGGGCGTCAAGGGAGTCCTGCGCCCGGGGTTCCTCGGCGACCTCGCGGTCCTGTCCGAGGACTACTTCACGGTGCCCGAGCCGGACATCGCGCACATCGAATCCCTGCTGACGGTCGTCGGCGGCCGGATCGTCTACGCCGCCGCCGAGTACGAGGGCCTCGACGAAGAGCTGCCGCCGGTCAGCCCCGCCTGGAGCCCGGTCGCGCACTTCGGCGGCTACCAGGCCACGCCGCGTATCGGCCCGTCGGGCGCCCGCCAAGCCGAGTTGCTCGGCCAGGCCGTCGCGGAGTCGGAGCAGCACCGACAGTGGCGCGCCCGTCGAGGCCTGGCCCCGGATACCGCGAGCACGGTCTTCGACCCCTGCTTCTCGCTCTGACCTCCCGGGAGAGGCCCGGTCACGAGCCGCCCCTCCCGGGACACCACCTCCACATCGCGCCGTTCTGCGGACGGCTGCTCTCAGCAGCGGACGCCCGTCCGCGATCACATTTCTCATCGAAAGGCGCTCTCATGGTCGACATCTCCGAGGTCACCGCGGTCCCCAGCCCCGACCTGCTGACCCCCGACAACTGCGCGGTGCTGTTCGTGGACCACCAGCCGCAGATGTTCTTCGCCGCTGCCAGCGACGACCGCACCGCGGTCATCAACTCGACCGTGGGCCTGGCGAAGGCCGCCAAGGTCTTCGACGTCCCCGTCGTGCTGAGCACCGTGGCCGCCGAGTCCTTCTCGGGCCCGATCCTGCCGCAGCTCGCGGCGGTCTTCCCGGACCGGAAGATCATCGACCGCACCTCGATGAACGCCTGGGAGGACGTCCCCTTCGTCGAGGCCGTCAAGGCGACCGGCCGCAAGAAGCTCGTCATCGCCGGACTGTGGACAGAGGTCTGCGTCGTCCTTCCCACGCTGTCCGCCCTCTCGCAGGGCTACGAGGTCTACGTCGTCACCGACGCGTCCGCCGGAGTCAGCCCGCGGGCGCACGAGCACGCCATCCAGCGCATGGTCCAGGCCGGCGCGATTCCGGTGACCTGGGTGCAGGTCCTGCTGGAGCTCCAGCGCGACTGGGCGCGGACGGAGACGTACGTCCCCGTCACGGAGGTCGTGAAGGAGCACGCCGGTGCCTACGGCCTCGGGGTTGTCTACGCGCAGGCCGTCATCGGCGCTCACGCCGCCGGCTGACCTCTTCACCCGAGCATCGACGGAACGTCAGGAACAGGCAGGAGCGAATGGACACCGGACTGTTGGTGCTCCGGCTGGCGGTGGGTCTCCTCATCGCCGGACACGGAGTGCAGAAGATCAGTTTCCGCCTCGGCGGCCACGGCTTGGCGGGCGGAACCGAGGAGTTCCGCCACGACGGCTTCCGAGGCGGCCGGCTCACCGCGCTCGCCGCGGGCGGCAGCCAGATCGGTGCCGGCCTGTTCCTGGCGGCCGGTCTGCTCACACCCGCGGCGGCGATGGCCGCCATGGGGGTGATGACGGTCGCCGGCACGGTCAAACGGCACAACGGGCTCTGGGTCCAGAACGACGGCTACGAGTACCCGATGGTCCTCGTCGTCGCCTCCGTGGTCCTGGCGCTCACCGGACCCGGCCGCTGGTCGGCCGACCATGCCCTCGGGCTGACCCCCTGGCCCCTGTGGGTCCCGGTCGTGGCCATCGTGGCCGGTCCGGTGAGCGGACTGCTCACCCGTGTGGTGCTGCATCGTCCCGCGGTCGAGGAAGGAACGACTCGGTATGCGCAAGTTGCTGACTGACGCGGCCCGCACCCTGGCCCCGCCCGAGGGCGACAGGCACGGCCCGTTGCCGCCGCTCATGCTGACGCTGACCGTGGTGACCGGCATCATCGACGCGGTGAGTTATCTGGCGCTCGGGCGCGTCTTCGTCGCCAACATGACCGGCAATGTGGTCTTCCTGGGGTTCGCCCTGGCGGGCGCCGACGGACTGTCCGTGCTCGCCTCGGTCGTCTCCATGGCCTCGTTCCTCACCGGCGCGCTGACCGGGGGGCGGCTCGGTAACCGGTTCGCGGCACACCGCGGGCGGCTGCTGGCCATCGCCACCACGGTGCAGACGGTGCTCGTCGCCGCGACCGTCATGATGGCCGCGGCCTCGCACGGCGAGGTGACCACGGGAGTCCGGTACACCCTCATCGTGCTCCTCGGCCTCGCCATGGGGCTGCAGAACGCGGTCGTCCGGCGCCTCGGCGTCCCCGACCTGACCACGACCGTCCTGACCCTCACCCTGACGGGCCTGGCCGCGGACTCCACCACGGGCGGCGGGGCGGCCCCCCGGCAGGGCCGACGGATCCTCTCCGTGCTGGCCATGGGTCTCGGCGCCCTCGTCGGTGCCGTGCTCCTGCTGCACGCCGGACTCACCCCCACCCTGGGCCTGGTGCTCGTACTGCTCGCGGTGACGTCCGTCGTCGCACACCGGCTCTCGGCCTCCGGCGCAGCCTGGACCGGGCCGCAGCCCTGAGCCCCCGACAGCTCCGCGCGTCACACGGCGTTCGTCACGTGGCCGCGGCGACCGGGCCGGCCTGTACAGAGGCCTGACCGTCGCCGGGCCCCGGGCCGTACGGGAACCGGCACATGGAACCGGGCCGGAGCCGACGACGCGCGTGTGGCGGGCGGTACCGCGCCCCGGGCGGGGTCCGTACCTCCCCGGCGAGGCGCGGCCCCGGCGACGGGTCGTCGCCGTCAGGAAACCGCCGTTCCGCACGCCGTGGGGCTGCCGTGCGTCGCCGCTTCCGCGACGCGCACGGTGCGCCATTCGCGGGGAGAGAGGCCGTAGACGCCACGGAACACCCGACTGAAATGGGCGGGGTTGACGAAACCCCACCGCTGGGCCACCGCCGACACCGTCGGAGCCGTCCTGCCGCTGCGGGCCGGTTCGCGCGCGCACTGCTCCAGCCGGCGCCGTTGGATCAGCCTTCCGACGGTGATGCCCTCGTCCTCGAACAGCCGGTGCAGGTAGCGCACCGAGACGTGGTGCGCGTTCGCGACGGCCCCCGGTGACAGCGCCGGATCCCTCAGGTTCCGTTCGATGCGGTCACGGACGCGCAGCACGAGTTGACCGTGTGGGGTCTCCGGCCCCGCCGCTTGCCTGGTCCGCTCGGCCACCAGGGCGGCGAAGAGGTCGACGACACCGGCGGCAAGCCGTTCCCCGACAGTGGGGGAGTGCGAGTGCGCGGAGGCGACCAGCGTCGTCAGGAAGGGCATCAGGACCCCACCGGACCCCTTCTCGGTGCTGATCACGGTGCCGGCGACCCGGCGGATGTCCTCGTCCGGCAGGCCCAGCACGCGGTGGGGCACATGGACGAGGCGGGTGGAGAAGCGCTCCGGATAGTCCAGGCAGTAGGGCCGTGCCGTGTCGTACACGACGATGCCGCCCGTGCCCGCGACGGCCTGCCGACCGTCTCGCGCGGTCGCCGTCTCCCGGCCGAAGGCCGTCGCGGACCTGATCCGCGACGCCGTACGCATGACGAGTTGATCCGAGCAGCCGCACGGAGGAGCGCACCGATTTCGCCAAGAAGCGGAACTCCGTCGTCGGCTTGTGAAGTCCTGCCCGGGGTGACATGAAGAGTCAGCAAATCCCGGCGTACGCTGCGGACATGAGCGAGCGACGCGCCCTGCAGAGGCGTATACGCGTGTGGTTGGTCGTCTTCATCGTCTGTCTGGTCCTGAGCGGGCTGACCGCCTTCCCGCTCGTCCACGAACTCCGCTGGGCCGAGGAGCTGCTGAGCTCCTCGGCCTCGCCCGTTCCCGAGCACTTCCCCGCCCTGATGGAGTGGATCACCCGCGTCCGGACCGGACTCGACGAGGCCGACGCGAAGTACCCCTTCGTGCTGTACGGCACCGACTGGCTGGCCTTCGCCCATCTGGTCATCGCGGTCGCCTTCTACGGTCCGTACCGCGACCCGGTCCGCAACATCTGGGTCGTCGAGTTCGGCATGATCGCCTGCGCCGGGATCATCCCGCTCGCCCTGATCTGCGGACCGATCCGCGACATTCCCTTCTGGTGGTCGGTCATCGACATGTCGTTCGGCGTCTTCGGGGTGATCCCGCTGCTGGTTGTGCACCGCAAGATCAAGCGACTGGAGGCCATGGAGCGGACACCGCAGCCGGTGCCCGCCCCGACGGCCGCACCGGCGGTCTGAGTCAGCCGGACGACGGGGCGCCGAAGGCGGCCACCACGATGTTCATCGCTGTGGGATTCATACCCTCACCCTTCGCGTCCGTGGCGTTGACGCTGCGGACGAGGGCCCGGGAGACATCACGGGTGGCCGCGACGGCCGTGTTGCGGCCCCAGCGGCCGCCCGTCCTGCCCCGGACCTCGCCGTCCGCCCAGCTTCATCACCGACGGACCCACGCTGTACGCGGCAGGGCCGCCCGTGCCGTACTCGTGCACCGACGCGCCGGGCAGCGTGAACATCTCCTCCAGCAGCGGACCGCGCACCACCTGTCCGCGGAACAGCGCCCGGGTGAAGTGCCCCGGGTCGGCTCACCGCATGGGACAGCATGTCGTGCATCTCGCTGGCGATCCGGGCCCGTTCGCGCGCCGCGGCCTGCTCGGTCTCGGTGCGGGAACCGGCCCCGAGCGCCCTCGTCCCGATGTCCCGTATCCGCATCGGGCGGCGCTGTCAGCGCTTCCGTGCGACCGCGCCGAACTGGGCGACCTGCATCGCATCGGCCCCGGCGCGCCAGAGGGCGCAGGACACGATGCCCGGCTCGACAAGCTCCAGACCCTCCAGGAACGTGGCGAACTCGGCGCGGCTGCGGGCGGTGATCGGCGGGGTGGCGTTCTCGTTCCAGAACCGCATCGCCGCCTCGTTGCCCTCGCCGCCCAGCTCCAGGGTGGGGTGGGTGAGGACCAGATAGCTGCCGGACGGAATCGCGTCCATCAGCGTCCCCACGATCCTCCGTGCCTCGTCCGTGTCGAGGACAAAGTTCAGGATGCCGAGCATCATGACCGCGACCGGCTGCTTCAGATCGAGCGTCGGTTCGACGCCCCGCAGGATCTGTTCCGGGTGGCGGGCGTCCGCGTCGATGTACTCGGTCGCACCTTCCGGTGAGCCGAGGAGCAGCGCGCGGGCGTGCGCCAGCACGATGGGGTCGTTGTCGACATAGACGACGCGGGCGGCGGGTGCGGTGCGCCGGGCGACCTCATGGGTGTTGTCGGCCGTCGGCAGACCGGTGCCTATGTCCAGGAACTGCCCGATCCCCACGTCACCCGTCAGATACCGGACCACCCGCCCCAGGAACGCCCGGTCGGCACGGGCCACTTCACCGATGCTCGGATACACGGAGGTGACATGGTCGCCGACCGCGCGGTCGATGGGGTAATTGTCCCTGCCGCCCAGCCAGTGGTTCCAGACCCGGGCGTTGTGCGCGATGTCGGAACGGACCTGGGCGGGACGGGGGCTGCTGTGCGGATCGGTCACATCTGCTCCTCGGGCACTTTCGCTCACCGACGATGAGGCACCGCCCATGATGCCGGTTCAAGGAAGCTCAGCGGAGCGGGAGTTGGCGAGCAGGCCGTGCAGGGTGTCGACCCGGTTGGTGGTGATCGAGTCGACGCCCTGTCCGATCAGACGGCGCATTGTGCGCTTGGTGTCGGCCGTCCAGGCGGAGACCAGCAGCCCGTCCCGGTGGACACGGTCCGTCAGTTCCCGGCTCACCAGCCCGAACCGGTAGTTCAGCCAGCGCGGCCTCACCACGTCCAGCAGGGCGGAGCGCGGCGGGGCGAGTGTCGTCCAGGTGAGGGCGATCTCGGCGGACGGATCCGCGGCGCGCACCCGCAGCATGGCCTCGGGGCCCGCGCAGTAGTACGTACGCTCCCCGGCCCCGCACTCGCGGACGAGGCCGATGGTCTTCCGTACCGACTCGTCGGTGGAGCCGGGCAGATCGAGCATGAGGCGGTGCGCCCCGGCGGCGAGCAGGGCCTTGCGCAGGGTGGGCACACCGCCCGCGGTCAGTTCGGTGAGCTCCTGGTGGGTGAGCCGGTCCAGTCTGCGCTCGTGACCCCACAGCCGCTCCAGCGTGGCGTCGTGCAGCAGGACCGGCACCCCGTCGCGGGTGACCCGGACGTCGAGCTCGACCACGTCCGCCCCCCGTTCGATGGCGGAGCGGATCGAGGGGAGGGTGTTCTCGCGGACACGGTACGGATCGCCGCGGTGAGCTACGGCGGTGACAGGGGCGGCCATGGGGCCATTGTCACCACCGGTGGTCACCGGCCGGTGCGCCGCAGCCAGTCCGTCGTGTACGTGTCGATCTCGGCGGCCAGCGTCCGCTTGCCGGCCGGGTCGAGGTAGGAGGCCTCCACCGCGTTCTTCGCGAGCGCGGCAAGACCTTGCTCGTCCAGACCGAGGAGGCGGGCCGCCACCGCGTACTCGTTGTTGAGGTCGGTGCCGAACATCGGCGGGTCGTCGCTGTTGATGGTGACCAGGACTCCGGCGTCCACCATCTCCTTGACCGGGTGCAGGTCGAGATCGGTCACGGCGCGGGTTGCGATGTTCGAGGTCGGGCAGACCTCCAGCGCGATCCGGTGCTCGGCGAGGTGGTCGAGAAGCCTGCGGTCCCGGGTGGCGCTGGTGCCGTGGCCGATGCGCTCGGCGCGCAGTTCGGTGAGGGCGTCCCAGATCGTCTGCGGGCCCGTGGTCTCCCCGGCGTGCGGGACGGAGTGCAGCCCCTCGGCGATCGCCCGGTCGAAGTAGGGCTTGAACTGCGGGCGGGGCACGCCGATCTCCGGACCGCCGAGCCCGAACCCGACGAGGCCCTCCGGCCGCAGGTCCACCGCGAGCCGGGTGGTCTCCGCGGCGGCTTCCAGCCCGGCCTCGCCGGGGATGTCGAAGGTCCAGCGCAGGACGACGCCGAGCTCGGCCTCGGCGGCCTTGCGAGCGTCCTCTATGGCTTCCATGAAGCCCTGCTCCGGGATGCCGCGCCGGGTCGAGCTGAACGGGGTGACGGTCAGTTCCGCGTACCGGATGTTCTGGCGGGCCATGTCACGGGCGATCTCGAAGGTCAGCAGCCGGACGTCCTCCGGGATGCGGACCAGGTCCACGACGGAGAGATAGACGTCGATGAAGTGGCCGAAGTCGGTGAAGGAGAAGTAGTCGGCCAGCGCCTCCGGGTCGGTGGGGACCTTGGAGTCCGGGTGGTGGGCGGCCAGCTCAGCGACGATGCGGGGCGAGGCGGATCCGACATGGTGGACATGCAGTTCGGCCTTGGGCAGCCCCGCGATGAAGGGGTGCAGATCGGTCATCGGATCCTCCGGGGGCATGACGTGGAGCGGCCCGGGCGCGGGACGGCCCGGTGTGGGACGGGGATCATCGTAGGCCGGAGCCGCAGGATCCGGGGCGGGCCGTAGCATGACGGGACCACGATGGGGGAGGCCCATGTCAGAGAACACAGAGCAGCCCGCGGACGGGGCTGCGCCACGCGATCCGTGGGCTCCGCCGGACAACAGGGTGCCGCTGGAGAAGCAGACCGGTGACCCGCGTCCGCCCGCTGTGCACGACCAGCAGACTGTCACCTCGATGCCGGCCACAGGAGCGGGACCGGTGCCCACGGCGGGGTTCGGCGCCGCACCGGGGACCGGCCCCTTTGCCGCACCGGGGACGGGCCCCTTGCCCGGAGCGGGACAGGCGCCCGGGGCCGTACCGCCGCCGCCGATCGCGCCGCACGGTCCCGGACAGCAGGTTCCTCCCGCGGGACAGTATGGATACCCGGCCGCATCCGTTCCGCAGTACGGCGGTTATCCCGGATACCCCGGCTACGGCCAGGCGCCCTGGGGCGGACCGGCGCCCGCGAACGGGCTGGGTATCGCGTCGATGGTGCTCGGCATCATCGCCGTGGTCGGCTTCTGCATGTGGGGGTTCGGGGTCGTCCTCGGCGTCCTCGCGCTGATCTTCGGTCTCATAGGCCGTGGCCGGGTCAACCGGGGTGAGGCGAACAACGGCGGTGTCGCGCTGGCCGGAATCATCCTGGGCTCGCTCGGCATCGTGATCAGCGGAGCGTTCCTGGGCTTCCTGATCTGGGGCGTGACCCACGACTTCAACAACGAGGACAGGTACCCGTACGACGACTCGTACGGAACGTCCCTGGTCGTGGACGGCACGCGATAGAGGCGGGAGAGCCGCCGCACAGAGCACGGCCCGCGGGGCGGTGGGGAGAACCCCGACCGCCCCGCGGGCCTTTTCATATCGCGTCGGGCACCGCGCGCAGCCGTGTCCGTGCCTCCATGAGGGCGAACCCCAGTAGATTCAGGCCCCGCCAGCGCGCCGGATCCTCCGCTCGCGGGTCGTCCGCCGCCATTCCGATGCCCCAGATCCTGTCCAGGGGGCTCGCCTCGACCAGCACCCGGTCCCCGGTGTTCAGCAGGAACGCGCGCAGCTCGGCGTCCTGGCCGAACTTGTGGACGCTGCCCGCCACGACCAGGGCGAACCGCTCCCGTTCCCACACCGTTTCGTCGAAGGCGCGGACCAGCCGGCCCGCCTTCTTCGCCGCCGCGGGGCTGCTCGCGGACAGCGCACGGCGCTCCGCCTCCACGTCGCCGAAGAGCCGCGCCTTGCCGGCCATCATCCAGTGCTCGGCCGACGCGTACGTCACCCCGTCGACCGTGAACGGCGAAGGCCACCACTGGCTGAGGCAACTCGCGCCGATCCGCCCGTCCGGTCGAGGACGGTGTCCCCAGAAGGCCAGGTACTTCACCTTCTCCCCGCGACGGGTCCGCGCCACCAGCTCGTTCAGGTGTTCCATGACATGCGAGTGTGGCATCCGCCACTGACACTCCGTACGTGGATTTCCGTGGCAACGCGACACATGGTCGACAGATTCCGTTGCGTAACCAAAAGGCAACAACGGAATCACTTGTTGGGCTCAGTCTCCTCTGTCAGGATCGGCACTCAAATCGAGCAGAAGCTACGCCGCCCCGGTTCACGGAGACAGCGGCGGAGGAGAGCGTCATGGGCAACGGCTTCCACGTGCAGGACCGCTTCGCGGCCGGCGCGCAGTACATCGGCGGAAAGCTGCGCTCCGGCACATCGGGACGCAGCCACGACGTCGTGAATCCGGCTACGGGCGAGACCGTCTACACCTACGAACTGGCGGGCCCCGCCGATGTCGACGCGGCCGTCGCGGCCGCCCGCGAGGCGTTCCCCGGCTGGTCGGGTGCCACCCCGGCCGAGCGGTCCGAGGCGATGCACCGGTTCGCCGCCGTCCTCGCGGAGCAGGCCGACGACTTCGCGTACGCCGAGTCGCTCCAGTGCGGCAAGCCCATCAAGCTCTCCACCGAGTTCGACGTGCCCGGCACCGTCGACAACACCTCCTTCTTCGCCGGCGCCGCCCGCCACCTCGAGGGCAAGGCCGCCGGGGAGTACGACGGCGACCACACCTCGTACGTACGCCGCGAGGCCATCGGTGTCGTCGGCTCGATCGCCCCCTGGAACTACCCGCTCCAGATGGCCGCCTGGAAGATCCTCCCGGCGGTCGCGGCGGGCAACACGATCGTGCTGAAGCCCGCCGAGATCACCCCGCTGACCTCGCTGATGTTCGCCCAGGCGGCCACCGAGGCGGGCATCCCGGACGGTGTGATCAACATCGTCACCGGCGCGGGCAAGGACGCAGGCGAACACCTCGTCGGCCACCCGGACGTCGTGATGACCTCCTTCACCGGCTCCACCGCCGTCGGCAAGCGGGTCGCGGAGATCGCCACCGCCACCGTCAAGCGCCTCCACCTCGAACTCGGCGGCAAGGCCCCCTTCGTGGTCTTCGACGACGCCGACCTGGAGGCCGCGGTCAACGGCGCCGTCGCCGGAGCGCTCATCAACACCGGCCAGGACTGCACCGCCGCCACCCGCGCCTACGTCCAGCGGCCGCTCTACGACGCCTTCGTCCAGGGCGTCGCCTCGCTGATGGAGACCGTCCGGCTCGGCGACCCCTTCGACCCGTCGACCGACCTCGGCCCGCTGATCAGCCACGCCCAGCGGGACCGGGTCGCCGGCTTCGTCGAGCGCGCCCGTGCGTACGCCACCGTCGTCACCGGAGGTGAGGCCCCCGGCGGGGACCTCGCGGACGGTGCCTACTACCGGCCGACGCTCGTCGCCGACGCCGCCCAGGACAGCGAGATCGTCCAGTCGGAGATCTTCGGCCCGGTCCTGGTCGTGCTGCCCTTCGACACCGACGACGAGGGCATCGCCCTCGCCAACGACACCCCGTACGGACTCGCCGCCTCGGCCTGGAGCCGCGACCTGTACCGGGCGGGCCGCGCCACCCGCGAGATCAAGGCGGGCTGCGTCTGGGTCAACGACCACATCCCGATCATCAGCGAGATGCCACACGGCGGATACAAGGCCAGCGGCTTCGGCAAGGACATGTCGGTCTACTCATTCGAGGAGTACACGCAGGTCAAGCACGTGATGTACGACAACACCGCGGTCGCCCGGAAGGATTGGCACCGCACGATCTTCGGGGACCGATAGCCAGGCCGGACGACGGCCATACCCACCCGAAAGGGCAACGCGCATGGAGCAGTACGAGCCGGAGCACCTCTCCGCGGTCCAGCTGGCCGCGATGCGGCGCAGTCTCACCAGTGGCAGGGGCGCTCTCACCCGCCGTTCGTTGCTGCGCGCCTCCGGCATGGGCGCGCTCGCAATCGGCGGCCTGGGCACGCTGAGCGCGTGCGGCATCCCGCCCGCGAAGCGGGAAGGGGACGCAGCGGCGGCCTCCGACGACCACTCGGCCAAGGAGAAGCAGATCAACTTCTCCAACTGGACCGAGTACATGGACGTCACCGACGACGGCAAGCACCGGCCCACCCTGGAGGCGTTCACGAAACGCACCGGGATCAAGGTCAAGTACACCGAGGACATCAACGACAACGTCGAGTTCTTCGGCAAGGTCAAGCCGCAGCTCGCGGCCGGCCAGGACACCGGCCGCGACATCATCAACGTCACCGACTGGCTGGCCGCCCGCATCGTCCGCCTCGGCTGGGCGCAGAAGCTCGACGCGTCGAACCTGCCGCACGCCTACGCCAACCTCTCGGCCCAGTTCCGCTCCCCGGACTGGGACCCCGGTCGCGCCTACTCGTACCCGTGGGCGGGCATTCCCACCGTCATCGCCTACAACTCCAAGGCGACCGGAGGCCGCAAAGTCGATTCCGTCAGCCAGCTGCTCGACGACCCGAAGCTCAAGGGACGGGTCAGCTTCCTCTCGGAGATGCGCGACTCCATCGGCATGACCCTGCTCGACATGGGCAAGGACCCCGGCACCTTCACCGACGCCGACTACGACGCCGCGATCGGCCGGCTCCAGAAGGGCGTCGACAAGAACCAGATCCGGCGCTTCACCGGCAACGACTACACGGCCGACCTCGACAAGGGCGACATCGCCGCCTGCGTCGCCTGGGCGGGCGACATCATCCAGCTCCAGGCCGGAAACCCGGACATCAAGTACGCCATCCCGGCCGCCGGTTACATCATATCCAGCGACAACCTGCTCGTCCCGGTGAAGGCCCGGCACAAGACCAACGCCGAGAAGCTCATCGACTACTACTACGAACCGTCGGTCGCCGCCCAGCTCGCCGCGTACATCAACTTCGTCTGTCCGGTCGACGGAGTCCGCGACGAACTGGCGAAGATCGACCAGTCGATGGCCGACAACGTCCTGATCCTTCCCGACAAGCAGATGGCGGCCAGATCGCACGCCTTCCGCTCGCTGACCTCCAAGGAAGAGACGGCGTACGAAGAGAAGTTCGCCAAGCTCATCGGCGCCTGACCGGCCCGCCTTTCCTTCCCCCGATCTCCCCCTGACACCACTGGGACTGCGACCCATGACACAGCAGCAGACAGAAGGCGGCGACGTCCGCCTCACCGGGATCAGCAAGACGTACGGTTCCTTCAAAGCCGTCCAGCCGCTCGATCTGACCGTTCCACAGGGCTCCTTCTTCGCCCTGCTCGGGGCGTCCGGCTGCGGCAAGACCACCACCCTGCGGATGATCGCGGGGCTGGAGGAGGCCACGACCGGCACCATCTCGCTGGGCGGCCGGGACATCACCGACCTCCCTCCGTACAAGCGGCCCGTCAACACCGTCTTCCAGAGCTACGCGCTCTTCCCGCATCTCGACATCGCCGAGAACGTCGCCTTCGGTCTGCGCCGGCGCGGCATCAAGTCGGTCAAGAAGCAGGTCGACGACATGCTGGACCTCGTCCAGCTCGGCGACTTCGCGAAGCGCAAGCCGCACCAGCTCTCCGGCGGCCAGCAGCAGCGCGTCGCCGTCGCCCGCGCCCTGATCAACCACCCGCAGGTGCTCCTGCTCGACGAGCCGCTCGGTGCCCTCGACCTCAAGCTGCGCCGCCAGATGCAGCTTGAGCTCAAGCGCATCCAGACCGAGGTCGGCATCACGTTCATCCATGTCACCCACGACCAGGAGGAGGCCATGACCATGGCCGACACCGTCGCGGTGATGAATGCGGGCCGCGTGGAACAGCTCGGTGCTCCCGCCGATCTGTACGAGAATCCGAAGACGACGTTCGTCGCCAACTTCCTCGGCACCTCCAACCTCATCGAGGGCGAGATCACCGAGGCCGGCGAGGACATCCTGGTCGGTGCGGGCGGCATGACGCTGCGGCTGCCCGCCGGGCGGTGTCAGGCCCCCACCGCCCGTGGCGGCAGGCTGCTGCTCGGCGTCCGTCCGGAGAAGATCTCCCTTGCCCACGCCGACGACGCGGACTCCATAGCCGCCGGACGCAACCGGGTCACCGGCCGGATCATCGACTCCAGCTTCATCGGTGTCTCCACGCAGTACGTGGTGGAGAGCCCGGCCGCCAAGTCGCTTCAGGTGTACGAGCAGAACATCGAGCGCGACACCCGGCTCACCCCGGGAGCCGAGGTCGTCCTGCACTGGAACCCCGCGCACACCTTCGGCCTCGACGCGGCCCAGGACATCGACGCCGGCGTGGAGACGGTGGAGGACGCCACGTGACCGTCACCGAAGCGCCGCCCGCGCCGCCCACCGACCCCGCCGAACTCCCGGTGCGCAAGGCCTCCACCCGCAAGCGGCTCGTACCGTACTGGCTGCTGCTCCCCGGCATCCTGTGGCTCGTCGTCTTCTTTGCGCTGCCGATGGTCTACCAGGCGTCGACCTCCGTACAGACCGGATCCCTGGAGAAGGGATTCGAGGTCACCTGGCACTTCCAGACCTACTGGGACGCGCTGTCCGAGTACTACCCGCAGTTCATCCGGTCCCTGCTGTACGCGGGCACCGCGACGATCCTGTGCCTGCTGCTCGGCTACCCGCTCGCGTATCTCATCGCGTTCAAGGCGGGCCGCTGGCGCAACGTGGTGCTGGTGCTGGTCATCGCACCGTTCTTCACCAGCTTCCTGATCCGTACGCTCGCCTGGAAGACGATCCTCGCCGACGGCGGTGCGGTCGTCGACGTGCTGAACACCCTGCACGTCCTGGACGTCACCAGCTGGCTCGGCTGGACGGAGAGCAACCGGGTGCTGGCCACGCCGATGGCGGTGGTCTGCGGTCTGACGTACAACTTCCTGCCGTTCATGATCCTGCCGCTCTACACCTCGCTGGAGCGGATCGACGGCAGGCTGCACGAGGCGGCCGGCGACCTGTACGCCACGCCCGCCACCACCTTCCGCAAGGTGACGTTCCCGCTGTCCATGCCGGGCGTCGTCTCCGGCACGCTGCTGACCTTCATCCCGGCCAGCGGTGACTACGTCAACGCGGAACTGCTGGGCTCCACCGACACCAAGATGGTCGGAAGCGTCATCCAGACCCAGTTCCTGCGCGTCCTCGACTACCCGATGGCCGCCGCGCTCTCCTTCATCCTCATGGCGGTCGTCCTGCTGATGGTCACCGTCTACATCCGCCGCTCCGGGACGGAGGACCTGGTCTGATGTCCGTACTGCGCTGGCTTCGCCGCCATCTGATCGTCATCGCGGGTCTGCTGACCCTCGCGTACATGATCCTGCCGAACATCGTCGTCATGGTGTTCTCCTTCAACAAGCCGAACGGGCGCTTCAACTACGCCTGGCAGCGCTTCTCACTGGACGCGTGGAAGGACCCCTGCGGCGTCGCCGACATGTGCGGCTCGCTCTCACTTTCCCTCCAGATCGCCACCTGGGCGACGATCGGCGCGACCGCGCTCGGCACGATGATCGCCTTCGCGCTGGTCCGCTACCGGTTCCGGGCGCGCGGCGCGATCAACTCGCTGATCTTCCTGCCGATGGCGATGCCCGAGGTCGTCATGGCCGCCTCGCTGCTCACGCTCTTCCTCAACATGGGTGCGCAGCTCGGCTTCTGGACGGTCCTCATCGCCCACATCATGTTCTGCCTGAGCTTCGTCGTGACAGCGGTCAAGGCGCGCGTGATGTCGATGGACCCGAGGCTGGAGGAGGCGGCCCGCGATCTGTACGCGGGTCCCGTGCAGACGTTCCTGCGGGTGACCCTGCCGATCGCCGCCCCCGGAATCGCGGCGGGAGCGCTGCTCGCCTTCGCGCTCTCCTTCGACGATTTCATCATCACCAATTTCAACGCGGGCTCGACCGTGACCTTCCCCATGTTCGTCTGGGGTTCGGCACAGCGCGGCACTCCCGTGCAGATCAACGTCATCGGCACGGCGATGTTCATCATTGCCGTTCTGGTGGTTGTCGCCGGCCAGCTGATCGCGAACCGGCGAAAGAACAGCGCACGACCCTGAAGTCCTGAAGGAGTTGGAAACCATGGCCCCAGCTGCCATGCGTACTGCTGCACAATCACTCTCCGACGCCCGGCCGGTCTCGTTCTGGCTGGACGACCCCGGCAGGCCCGACGCGCTTCCCGCGCTCACCGGTGACGAACACTGCGATCTGCTCGTCATCGGCGGTGGATACAGCGGACTGTGGACCGCGCTGATCGCCAAGGAACGCGACCCGGAAAGGGACGTCGTACTGATCGAGGGGCATGAGGTGGGCTGGGCCGCCTCGGGCCGCAACGGCGGATTCTGCGCCGCCTCCCTCACCCATGGCCTCCCCAACGGCCTGGAACGCTGGCCCGACGAGATCAAGAAGCTGGAGGAGCTGGGCGAGCAGAACCTCGACGCCATCGAGGCGGCTGTCGCCCGCTACTCCATCGACTGCGAATTCGAGCGAACCGGCGAAATCGATGTCGCCACGGAACCCCACCAGCTCGAAGAACTCCGGGAATGGCACCGGGAAGCGGAGGAACTGGGCTTCACCGGAGTGGAATTCCTCGATCAGGACGCACTGCGCGCGGAAGTCGACTCACCGACATTCCTGGGTGGGCTCTGGGACCGGCGCGGGGTCGCCATGCTGCACCCCGCCAAGCTCGCCTGGGGGCTGAAGCAGGCCTGCCTCGATCTGGGTGTACGGGTGTACGAGCACACTCGGGGTCTCGAACTGGCGAGGACCGCCACCGGGATGGCGGTCCGCACGCCGTACGGGAAGGTCCTCGCCCGGCGCGTGGCGCTGGGCACGAACATCTTCCCGTCTCTGGTGAAGCGGGTGCGTCCGTACACCGTCCCGGTCTACGACTACGCGTTGATGACCGAACCGCTCACCGCCGAACAGCTCGCCTCCATCGGCTGGAAGAACCGGCAGGGGCTGGGCGACAGTGCCAACCAGTTCCACTACTTCCGGCTCTCCGCGGACAACCGGATCCTGTGGGGCGGCTATGACGCGATCTATCCGTACGGTGGCCGGCTGAGCGCCGATCTCGACCAGCGGCCGGAGACGTTCCTCAAGCTCGCGGGCCAGTTCTTCGACTGCTTCCCGCAGTTGGCCGGGGTGCGTTTCAGCCATGCCTGGGGCGGCGCGATCGACACCTGTTCCCGCTTCTCCGCCTTCTTCGGTACAGCCCATCAGGGGCGGGTCGCCTACGCCGCCGGATTCACCGGGCTCGGTGTCGGAGCAACCCGGTTCGGCGCCGATGTGATGCTCGACCTGCTGTCCGGCGAAAGGACCGAGCGGACCGGTCTGGAAATGGTGCGCACCAAGCCGATGCCGTTCCCCCCGGAGCCGTTCGCCTGGGCCGGGATCGAACTCACGAAGAGGTCCCTGGCCAGGGCGGACAGCAATGGCGGGCACCGCAATCTGTGGCTGCGGACGATGGATCGCCTGGGGCTCGGCTTCGACAGCTGACCGTGACGCTCTCGGTGTGACCCAAGGCGCTGCCGAGTGGTGGCCCGACCCGCGTCCTGATCCGGGCGCCCCCTCCGTCGCCGTGTGAACGCACTGTCGCGCACGCGGAAAGGGAGGCCGGCTTCGACCGGCCGGGGGTGGAGGCGGCAGTCGAGGGGTTTGCATCGGTGGCACCGGATCCGGACGTCTGCCGGTGGGAAGGGGAGCGCAATCCCGACGGGATTGCGCTCCTTCCTGCTTGCAGGCGCTGGGACATGTCGGCGGCGGATGAATGCCGAGCGGCGGGGGCGGGGTGGTGTCAGAGGTCTTGACAACCTGATTGGTCTGGACCATGTTGTGCGCGCCACACTCAATTCCCCCCTGCACGGAGGCCGTTGTGGAACGCACGGGACCCCCCACCCGATTTTCCGGACTTCTGGCCGCCTTCTCGGCGGCCCTTCTCGTCGCCGGTGGCCTCGCGGCCTCGGCTCCGGCCGCCGCCGCGGCCGACGCCGATCTGGCGCGCAACGGCGGCTTCGAGGCCGGCCTGGACGGCTGGAGCTGTACGGGCGGCAGCGGAGCCGCCGTCGGCACGCCCGTCCACGGCGGAACTTCCGCGCTGAAGGCGACCCCGGCCGGCAGCGACAACGCCCAGTGCTCCCAGACCGTGACGGTCAAGCCGGACTCCACGTACACCCTCAGTGCCTGGGTGCAGGGCAGCTACGTGTACCTCGGCGCGTCCGGGACCGGCACCACCGACGTGTCGACGTGGACACCGTCCGCGACCGGCTGGCAGCAGCTCACCACCACGTTCAGGACCGGCGCCGCCACGACCTCGGTCACGATCTACACCCACGGGTGGTACGGGACTCCCGCCTACTACGCCGACGACCTCTCCCTCACCGGACCCGGCGGCGACCCGGTCGCACTCCCGGCCACCCCCACCGGACTGAAGGCCGGGGCCACCACCTCCTCGTCCGTCGCCCTCACCTGGACCGGCTCCACGGGAGCGACCGGCTACAACGTCTACCGGGGCGGCACGAAGGTCCTCTCCGTCACCGGAACCTCCGCCACCGTGTCGGGCCTGGCCGCCTCGACCGCGTACAGCTTCCAGGTCGCCGCGACCAACTCCGCAGGTGAGTCCGCCAAGACCGCTGCCGTCACCGCCACCACCGCGGCGGGCGGCGGAGGCGGTGGCGCGGGACTCCCCGCCCACGCCCTCGTCGGCTATCTGCACTCCAGCTTCGCCAACGGCTCCGGATACACGCGGATGGCGGACGTACCCGACTCCTGGGACGTCATCGACCTGGCCTTCGGTGAGCCGACCTCCGTCACCTCCGGCGACATCCGGTTCTCGCTCTGCCCCGTCACCGAGTGCCCGAACGTCGAGTCCGCGGCCGAGTTCAAGGCAGCCATCAGGGCCAAGCAGGCCGCGGGCAAGAAGGTGCTGATCTCCATCGGCGGTCAGAACGGCCAGGTGCAGCTCACGACCACCGCCGCCCGTGACACCTTCGTCTCCTCCGTCAGCAGGATCATCGACGAGTACGGTCTGGACGGCCTGGACATCGACTTCGAGGGCCACTCGCTCTCGTTGAACACCGGCGACACCGACTTCCGCAATCCGACCACGCCGGTCGTCGTCAACCTGATCTCCGCGGTGAAGACCCTCAAGGCCAAGTACGGCGACACGTTCGTCCTGACCATGGCGCCCGAGACCTTCTTCGTGCAACTCGGCTACCAGTACTACGGCTCCGGCCCCTGGGGCGGCCAGGACCCGCGCGCCGGTACCTACCTGCCGGTCATCCACGCCCTGCGTGACGACCTCACCCTGCTGCACGTCCAGGACTACAACTCGGGTTCCATCATGGGTCTGGACAACCAGTACCACTCGATGGGCGGCGCCGACTTCCACATCGCCATGACCGACATGCTGCTCACCGGCTTCCCGGTGGCCGGCGACACCACCAAGGTCTTCCCCGCGCTCCGCCCCGACCAGGTGTCCATCGGCCTGCCGGCCTCCACCCAGGCGGGCAACGGATACACCTCACCCGCCGAGGTCACCAAGGCGCTGAACTGCCTGACGAAGAAGACCGACTGCGGTTCGTACGCCACGCACGGAACCTGGCCCGGACTGCGCGGACTGATGACGTGGTCGATCAACTGGGACCGCTTCAACAACGGTGAGTTCTCGAAGAATTTCGACGCCTACTTCGGCGGCTGAAGCCGCCGTGAGGAACGGCCCGGCCTGCTGAGCGCCAGGAGCAGCAGTCCGCTCAGGCACCAGCTGCCGAGCACATCCAGCGGCCAGTGATAGCCGCGCAGCACCAGACCGATGCCCGTCGCCACTGTCAGCAGGACGGCGGCGACGGGCATCATCCATGACCACTTCGACCGCCCCGCCGGACCCGTGCGCGGTGCGAGCAACAGCGCCGCGGCCCCGTACGCCACCGCGGCCGTCGCCGCGTGGCCCGACGGGTAGTAGCCGGTTACCTCGGTCAGCGGTCCCGGCCGGGCGATCCAGTCCTTGAGCGGGACGATCACCGCGGGTACCACCGCCATGGCCGACGCCGCGTACAGCGGTTCACGGCGTGCGCCGCGCAGCAGCGCGTATGCGATCGCGCAGCCCAGGACCGGGAGCGCGACCTGCATATTGCCGAGATCGGCGAGGAATTCGGTGAGCCGGGCGGGACCGTGTCCGACGACGGACCGGCCGATCCGCTCGTCCAGCCCACGCAGCCGGCCGTCGGCCGCGACCTGCCAGGTGAGGAGCGCAAAGACCGCGAGCAGGGACGGCACCGGCGAAAGGAGGAGAGCCGGCCGCCCCGGAACAGGGGGGGTGGTTCCGGGGCGGCCGCCTGGATCGGTTTGCCGCGCGCCCCGGGGGGTTTGGGGCGAGCGGCCATCCGATCGGTGAGGAGTTCCGGAGCCAGAGGCTCCAGTGGTGTGCGCGAAGGCACGACCAGGACGGCGCCGGGGAAGCTCCGACCCGGTCTCGCTCGCAGTGCCCTGCGAGCGGGGTGTTTCTCTCATCTGCAGAAACCGTACGGCAGCCGATGGGGGACCGACAGCAGGAA
Source organism: Streptomyces sp. NPDC057486 (assembly GCF_042802415.1). Taxonomy (NCBI): domain Bacteria; kingdom Bacillati; phylum Actinomycetota; class Actinomycetes; order Kitasatosporales; family Streptomycetaceae; genus Streptomyces; species Streptomyces sp. NPDC057486. The sequence goes on from NZ_JBHVEE010000096.1 coordinate 22,867, forward strand.
TCGGATCCCGCCATCGCCCCCCCACACCTTCTTCACAGACCCTCACGTGGGCACGGTCAGGATCCGGCGCCAGGAGCGGATCAGATCTGGGCGAAGGCCTGCTCGATGACGTCGAGGCCCTCGTTCAGCAGGTCCTCGCCGATCACCAGCGGCGGCAGGAAGCGCAGCACATTGCCGTACGTGCCACAGGTGAGGACGAGCACGCCCTCGGCGTGGCAGGCCTTCGCGAGCTTCGCGGCGGCCTCCGGGTTCGGGTCCTTCGTGCCGGACTTCACCAGCTCGATCGCGATCATCGCGCCGCGGCCGCGGATGTCACCGATGACGTCGCCGTTCGGCAGCTTCGCCTGCATCTCGGCGAGGCGGCCCTTCATGACCTCCTCGATGCGCTTCGCCTTCCCGTTCAGGTCCAGCTCACGCATGGTCTCGATGGCACCGAGCGCACCCGCGCAGGCCACCGGGTTACCGCCGTACGTACCGCCGAGGCCGCCCGCGTGCGCGGCGTCCATGATCTCGGCGCGGCCGGTCACCGCGGAGAGCGGCAGACCGCCCGCGATGCCCTTGGCGGTGGTGATCAGGTCGGGGACGATGCCCTCGTCCTCGCAGGCGAACCACTGGCCGGTACGGCAGAAGCCGGACTGGATCTCGTCCGCGACAAAGACGATGCCGTTGTCCTTGGCGAACTGCGCGATGGCGGGGAGGAAGCCCTTCGCCGGCTCGATGAAGCCGCCCTCGCCGAGCACCGGCTCGATGATGATCGCGGCGACGTTGTCGGCACCGATCTGCTTGGTGATCTGGTCGATGGCCTGGGCGGACGCCTCGGCACCGGCATTCTCCGCACCGGTCGGCCAGCGGTAGCCGTACGCCACCGGGACGCGGTAGACCTCGGGTGCGAACGGACCGAAGCCCTGCTTGTACGGCATGTTCTTGGCGGTCAGCGCCATCGTGAGGTTCGTCCGGCCGTGGTAGCCGTGGTCGAAGACGACGACGGCGGTGCGCTTGGTGTAGGCACGGGCGATCTTCACGGCGTTCTCGACGGCCTCGGCGCCCGAGTTGAACAGCGCGGACTTCTTGGCGTGGTCGCCCGGAGTCAGCTCGGCGAGCTGCTCACAGACCTCGACGTACCCCTCGTACGGCGTGACCATGAAACAGGTGTGGGTGAAGTCGGCCAGCTGCGCGGACGCGCGGCGCACGACGGCCTCGGCGGAGGCGCCGACCGAGGTCACGGCGATGCCGGAGCCGAAGTCGATCAGGCGGTTGCCGTCCACGTCCTCGATGATCCCGCCACCGGCACGGGCGGTGAACACCGGCAGGGTGGAGCCCACACCTGCGGCGACCGTCGCGAGACGGCGGGTCTGCAGCTCCACCGACTTCGGGCCGGGAATGGCAGTGACGACGCGGCGCTCCTGCGGAATTGCGGTCATGCGGGGCTCCTGGGGGTGTTTCGGACGCTTCTCTCTCTGCAGGCTAGGGGCGAGGCCGGGGGTCCGGCATGTTCCGTTCGGGAGAAGTGGCGGGTCGCGGTTGTCCGTCACGGACATAGCGACCGGTATGGCCCCGGCCCGGCAACAGGTGCGGGACATCCCGCTCGACAGCGTCTGACGGGGTGGTACGGGGCACTAGATTGAGGGGATCGGGCGCCCGCGCCCGGAGTTAGCCGGTCAGCGCTGGTCAGGGGACGAGGGACAGCACATGGACACCGAGGGCACGTACGACTCACGCGGCACCCGCTCCGGTCATTCGGTGCCGCGCCCGGCCGGCCCACCACCGCCCGTGCTGCCGCCCATGCCGGGCCACGCACCGGCCTCCGGGCCCTCCCTCGGCGACTGGCTGCGCATCCCCAGGCCGATCGCGGAACCCGGCGTCTGGCGGTTCGGTCACACCTCCCGGCCCGCCCGGGAGGAGGAGCGCACGCCCGACCGCACCCTGCTCGGCGGAGCAGTGATCTCGCTACTGGCCTCGATCCTCATCTGGTCGCTCTGGCGCAACGGATACATCCCGTACTGGCGGGTCCCGCTGAAACTCTTCACCCCCGACGGCTGGTGGGGACCGTTCGGAGATCAGCCGCTGACCCACGGGGCCGTACGGGCGCTCGACATATACCGCCTTCTGATCATCGGAGCCATCTTCTACGGGTTCGGCCGCTTGGGTAACTGGCCCGCCGCGTTCGAACGATGGGTCGGGGGCCGGGGACCCGCCGCGCGGGCCGGCGGCGCCGCGGCCGGCGCCCTGCTGGTCTGGATCCTCGTATGGAACGGGACCGTGCCGGGCATGGAGCTGACCTTCAGCTTCGCCGCACCGTGGCTGGGCGCCGACCGCACCGTGACCACCGCGGTCACGTATACGCTGTACGCCCTGATCACCCTGGTGATCGTGTGGCCGTTCGCGAAGCTGGGGCGGTGGACGGAACTGCTGCGCCGGACCTCCGGCGGCAAGGGACCGCAGCACCCGCCGACGGGCCTCGCCGCCACGACCGAACGCACGAGCGGCAACGTGCACGGCGGCGTGGCCCGGGACGCAGGCCGCGGCACCGAAAGCCGTACGGACGACGGTGCGGACGATCCGGCCGAGTGGCCCGAGGTGCGCGCCGCCGGACAGAACCAGGTCGCCGCCAAGCTCTCCCAGGAGGCGCGGTCGGGCCGGATGAACGACGTCGACTACGCCCGTATCCGACGTGCCTGGACGTCCGTACGCGCCGACAGCAACCGGCTCCCCGCCTTCACCGACACCGTGCTGCGCAACGGCGCCGCCGCCTGCACCCACCCCTCCGGCGCACGTGATCTACCCGTCCGTGCCGCCCGGCACGACCTGCTGGTCGACCAGGTCAGGCTCGGCACCGTCGACGACAGCGAACGCAACCCCTACGCGCGCCGCGGCAGCGGCATCGCCCTCGACCCCGGGCTGCTCGGCACCTCCCTGCTGGCGGTCGGGCCGCCGGGAGCGGGCAAGAGCCGCGCATTGATCCGGCCGGTCGTCGAATCCCTCGCCCTCCAGGCGCTCGCCGGGCGCGCCGCCGTCGTCGCGGTGTGCGCCGCCGGAACCCAGCTCGGCGCCGACGAGGGCTTCGACGTCGTGGTCAAGCTCGGCGACCCGTCCTCCGTCCACGATCTCGATCTGTACGGAGGCACCACCGACCCCGATGAAGCCGCGGCCGTCCTGGCCGAAGGGCTCGTCGGTGATCTCCAGGAGGTGGACAGCCGACGCGCCGCCACCACCCTCGCCCAGCTCCTCGGTCCCTACCGCGCCGCCCACGGTCGCTTCCCACCCGTCCCGGAGCTGCGGGAACTGCTCGACGACGTACCGGAGACGCTCTCCACCCTGCGCGCGGCCCTCGACGCGACGGGCAGGCAGGACATGCACCGCGAACTCGACGCGCGCGCCCGCCAGTCCGGCGCCCCCGGCGACGCCGGACCCGCGCTCGCCGACCGGGTCGCGCTCCTCGACCGGCCCGCGTTCGCCGACTTCTTCGACACGACCGGCAAGACCCGCCCCTTTTCCCTGCGGGCCCTGGAACACCCCCTGAGGGTCCGCATCGACCTGCCCGAACGCGGCCACGCCGAGGCGTCGCGGATGATGGCCCGCCTTGTCCTCGCCCAGTTCACCGCGAGCGCCGCTGCCCGCACGGACCGCTCGCTCTTCGCCTGCCTCGTCCTCGACGACGCGACCCGGGCCCTGACCCCCGACACCGTCCGCGGAATCCAGCGGCTGCGCTCCGCGCACGCCGGAGCCGTGGTCACGCTGCGCACCCTCGACGATGTCCCGGAGAGCCTCCACACAGCACTGCTCGGCGCCGTGGGCTGCCGGATGGCGTTCTCCGGGATCACCACCTGGGACGGCAAGAAGTTCGCCGAGGCGTGGGGCACGGAATGGGTCGAGACGAGGGACGTCACCCAGCGCACGGTCTTCGCCGACCAGCCGATGACCCGGGCCATCCACGCCTTCCGGAAACTGGTCACCGGGAAGGCCGTGACCACGGACGCGGTGACCGTACGCCAGGTCGAACGCGAACGCTGGTCCGCCTCCGAACTGGCCCATCGCGTTCCGGCCGGACACGCGGTGCTGTCCCTCACGACCGTACGGGGGGACCATGCGCCGCCCCTGCTGGTGAACCTGAACGGCTGAACCGTGTCCGTGCGGCCCGGACGTGCGGACCGGGTCCACCCCGGCGGATCCGACGGGAGGGAACGGTGTCATATCTCCGGGAGCAGTCACGGCGGACCCTGCCGCCCTGGCAGAATCGGGAGCAGCCGTTCGTACGGGACGGCGAAATCGACTCCTGAAGGTCCCGCGGTCTCCATGCCCCCCACACTCGCCTCGCTCGTCCAGCACTCGGCGCTCAAACTCACGGTGCGTGCGGGGGCGGACCGGCTCGACCAGCCCGTGCGCTGGGCGCATGCCAGCGAGCTCGCCGACCCCGTCCCTTACATGGAGGGTGGAGAGCTCCTTCTCGTCACCGCCACCAACCTCGACGCGGAGAACCCCGAAGCGATGCGGCGGTACGTGCGACGGCTGGCCGGCGCCGGAGTTGTCGGGCTGGGCTTCGCCGTGGGCGTCAACTACGACGACGTACCCCAGCCGCTCATCGACGCCGGGGAGGAGGCCGGGCTGCCGATCCTGGAAGTGCCGCGCCGCACCCCGTTCCTCGCCATCGCCAAGGCCGTTTCGTCGGAGATCGCCGCCGACCAGTACCGGGCGGTGACAGCGGGGTTCGAGGCCCAGCGGGATCTGACCAGGGCCGCACTCGCGGGGGACGGACCCGCCGAACTCCTCGCCCGGCTCGCCGCACAGGTCGACGGCTGGGCCGCGCTGTACGACGCCTCCGGCGCTGTCGTGGCCGCCGCCCCCGACTGGGCCGCCCGGCGTGCCGCCCGGCTCACCCCCGACGTGGAGCGCCTGCGAGAGCGCCCTGCTCCGGCGAGCATGGTCGTCGGCGACACCGACGACCGGGTCGAGCTCCAGACCTTGGGCACCGGCCGCAGGGCCCGGGGCGCCCTGGCCGTGGGCACCGGTTCGGCTCTCGGTACCGCCGAGCGGTACGCCGTGCACTCGGCCGTCGCCCTGCTGACCCTCACCACCGCCCGCTCGAGCTCCCTCCAGGGCGCTGAGCAGCGGCTCGGCGCGGCGGTGCTGAGGATGCTCCTGGCCGGCCAGCCGGACCACGCGCGGGCCGTTGCCGGGGACCTGTACGGAGGGCTGCTCGATGCTCCTTTCCGGCTGCTGATCGCGGAGGCGACCGAGCCGTCGACACCGGCGCTGCTCGGTGAGGCGATGGAGGCGGCGGCTTTCCGGGCCGGCGAGGCGCTGTTGACGGTTCCCGAGGGCGAGCGGCTCGTCGTCCTCGCCGCGGACGGTGGTGCCGCTGTCGCCGCGTGCACGGCATATGCGGAGGCACAGGACGAGCGGACCCCACGCGACCAGAAGACGCCCGAGGAAGGGGGAGTGGTGGTCGGGCTGTCCGCACCGGCGGGTCCGATCGCCGTCTCCGCCGCATACAAGCAGGCCGAACAGGCACTCTCGGTCGCCCGCCGCCGGGGCAGGGCCCTCGTCGAGCACGAAGAGCTGGCGGCCGGCTCGGTGCTGCCACTGCTCGCGGACGACGCGGTACGGGCCTTCGCGGACGGCATGCTCCGCGCCTTGTACGAGCACGATGCGAAGGGGCGCGGAGACCTGGTCGCCTCGCTGCGGGCCTGGCTCTCCCACCACGGACAGTGGGACGCGGCCGCAGCCGACCTGGGCGTGCACCGCCACACCCTGCGCTACCGAATGCGGCGCGTGGAGGAGATTCTCGGCCGCTCCCTGGACGATCCGGATGTCCGGATGGAGCTGTGGCTGGCGCTGAAGGCCACCGGCTCACCGTCGACGCCGTGAGACGGAGCCCGGCCGCCGCCTGAGGGCGCCCGTGCACCGGACGGTTGCGGCAAACCGTCCTGACGGGCGCGGTCATCCGACAATCCGGCGCATGCCTGCCGCCCTTCGCTCCATGGCGGACAAGCGTCAGGTCGACGGCCCGGCCCTACGGTGGGGGCAAGACACCCCACGACTCCGAAGGGCCGGAACCTCCATGACTTCCACCCACGCCTTCTGGCTCGCCGGCCGCCAGGCCACCGGCGAGGACAGCTTCGACGTCACCAACCCCTGGGACGGCCGTCTCGTCGGTACGGTCAGCGTGCCGACCGACGCGCAGATCGAGGAGGCCGTCGCCGCCGCGCACGCCGTGCGCGAGGAGTTCGCCGCGACGCCCGCCCACGTCCGCGCCGCCGCCCTCGACCACGTCGTCCGGCGTCTCGTGGAGCGCACCGAGGAGATCGCCCAGCTGATCTCCGCCGAGAACGGCAAGCCCATCAAGTGGGCGCGCGGCGAGGTCGGCCGTGCCGTCTCCGTGTTCCGGTTCGCCTCCGAGGAGGCCCGTCGCTTCAACGGCGGCGACGCCCAGCGCCTCGACACCGACGCCGGCGGCACCGGCCGTCTCGGGCTGACCCGGCGCTTCCCGCGCGGCACGGTCCTCGGTATCGCGCCCTTCAACTTCCCGCTGAACCTGAGCGCCCACAAGGTCGCCCCGGCCATTGCCGTCGGCGCCCCGATCATCCTGAAGCCCGCCCCGGCCACCCCGATCTCGTCGCTGATCCTCGGCGAGCTGCTGGCCGAGACCGACCTCCCGGCCGGTTCGTGGTCCGTGCTCACGGTGCCCAACGACCGGATGCCCGCCCTCGTCCAGGACGAGCGCCTGCCCGTGATCTCCTTCACGGGTTCCGGCCCGGTCGGCTACTCCATCCTGGAGTCGGTGCCGCGCAAGCACTGCACCCTGGAGCTGGGCGGCAACGGTGCGGCGGTCGTCCTCGGCGACTACGCCTCCGACGAGGACCTGGACTGGGCCGCGGGCCGGATCGCGACCTTCTCCAACTACCAGGGCGGCCAGTCCTGCATCTCGGTGCAGCGCGTCATCGCGGACGCCTCGGTCTACGACCGGCTCGTCCCGAAGATCGTCGCGGCCGTCGAGGCCCAGGTCACCGGCGACCCGTCCGACGCCGCCACCGACGTCGGCCCGCTCGTCAGCGAGGACGCCGCCAAGCGCGTCGAATCCTGGGTGGACGAGGCTGTGCAGGCAGGCGCCCAGCTGCTCACCGGCGGCAAGCGGGACGGTGCCACCTACGCGCCGACCGTCCTTGCGGAACTCCCGGACGGCGTCAAGCTCTCCTGCGAGGAGGTCTTCGGACCGGTCCTGTCCGTGCAGAAGGTGGACGGCGAGGCCGAGGCCTTTGCCTCCGTCAACTCCTCGAAGTACGGCCTGCAGGCAGGTGTGTTCACCCACGACCTGCAGACCGCGTTCCGTGCGCACCGGGCCCTTGAGGTCGGCGGCGTGATCATCGGCGACGTCCCCTCCTACCGGGCGGACCAGATGCCGTACGGCGGAGCCAAGCAGTCCGGCGTCGGCCGTGAGGGTGTCCGCTACGCGATGGACGACTACACCTACGAGCGCGTGCTGGTCCTCACCGGCCTCGCCCTCTAGTGCCGCGACCGGCAATGTTTGCCCCATGAGGGGCGTCGTCCAGGGCGTGCGATCGCAAGGTGGCGAGCGTGCGTGCTGGGCGGCGCGACGGGGCGAAGCCTGCCGGGAGGGGCACTGGCCCGCAGACCGGATCGAACCGATCCGACAGAGCCGCCTGTAATCCGCCTGGACAGCACGACAGCAGGCGGCAGAACGGCCGGAGCCCACTGTGCGGGGGCTCCGGCCGTTCCTGCGTATATGCGCCCTGACCTGCAAGTATCGCTAGATCTTGGCTAGTTCAAATGGGTGGCTGGGAAAACGGTGGGAAAACGGGGCTAGTCTCCCGCCATGGCGAGCATCGTTCCGCGTAGGAACAAGGGCGGGGACATCCAGAGCTACCAGGTGAAGTGGAAGGACGGCGGCACACGGTCCGACAGGTGGCAGTCCGAGCGCTTCGATGACGAGGATGCGGCGAAGGTCTTCAAGGCCGCCGTTGACGAGGCCGGGTAGCACTGGCCCCCCGGCTGGGTGAAGGGCAGGGGCCCCATCGACCCGACAGCCGCGGACGAGCTGCGCTACCGCTTCGACCGCTGGGCAGTTGAGTCCGTCAACGCCCGCACCGCGAGCAAGCGCTACAAGCAACAGCGCATCCGTGCGCTCGAGATGTACATGTTCCCGACCTTCGGCAACTGCGACATCCGTTCCGCCGAGCACTTCAGCAAGGCCACGATCGCCGCATGGGTCAACAAGATGCTGAAGACGAAGGTCAAGCGCGGGTCGAAGACCAAGGACATGTCACCGGAGACCCTGCGGGGTCTGCACGGGCTGCTGTCGTCGGTCCTGAAGGAGGCCGTAGTCGCCGAGCCGCCGCTTCGGGACCGCAACCCGTGCGACCTGACCCGGCTCCCGAGCAATGACGACTGGGGCATCAGCGACGACGAGTCGAGCGACGACATGGAGTTCATGACTCCTGAAGAGGTCGCCGGCCTCGTCGAGTGCTTCCCCCGCCCCAGTGACCGGATGCTCGTGCGCACGGCGTACGGGAGCGGACTGCGATGGGGCGAGATCAGCGCGCTCGCGGCGCGGCATGCCCGCAACCCCCGGCCCGGCGAGTACGAGCTGCGCGTCACCCGGGCGTGGAAGCGGGTGCCGGGCGAGGAGTGGTACCTGGGGCCGCCGAAGTCGAGAGCGGGGCGGAGGGCGGTCGAGTTCACGGTTGGGCTGTGGCAAGAGCTCCCCGACTACGGCCTCGGCATGATGGGGAAGGACGACCTGCTCTTCCATGACGGCAGTGGCGGCCGGCTCCCCTACACGACCTTCTACGACCGGTGGATGGCAGGGGTTGCTGAGGCCAAGAAGCGGGGGGTGATGCCGACTTGGAAGTTCCCCACATTCCATGACCTGAGGCACTCTCACGTGGCGGCGCTGCTGTCGGACGGGCACAGCCTGACCTACGTGCAACGGCGCCTGGGGCACGAATCGATCACGACCACCTCCGACCGATACGGGCACCTGCTGGAGACGGCGCACACGGCCGCTCTGGTGACGCTCGATCGGGTCATGGGGTTCACGCAACCCGCCCGTGCTGCGTCGCAGGAGAACGGCCGCGGGGGCACGACGGGGGGCGCGCGGTGTACGTCGCCCACATCGGGTCGCAGCGGGTCCCCTTCTGGGATGAGGGCGATGCCGAGGGGACGGCGGAGCGCTGGGTGCGTGAGCGCGGCGGCTCGGTGCACGTCGAGAAGATGACGAGCGACGGGTGGATCGGCTCCGTCGGTGATGGGGCCGGCGCGGACAGCGCGCTGAAGTCCGTACGTACCCAGACGCCGCATCGTGCCTGGGTGTGGGAGGTGGGGCCGGTCCTGTACGCCCAGGACGGCTCCGAGGTCGTACAGAATCCGAGAGCGGCAGAACCACGCGGCTCATGGCGGTGGGACTTCGAGGACCTCTATACCGAAGAGCTGTCGCACTCGGCCGCAGAGCGGCCTATTGGCCCGGAGGCGCGGACCGTTGCTCGGGCCTGGGTGAGGGATGAGGACGCCGTCCGTGCGGCGTTCGTAAATGCCCGTGCGGAGGCACTACGGATCTGCTCCCTGGTCCAGTGATCACGTACAGCACTGAGACCTCCATCTCGGCTGCGTGACCGTCGCTGAATGACCAGACTGACGGCCATGCAGATGTCGGAGCCCTACGCCACTACCGTCGCGGCCGTTGCACCTGTGATCTGGCTCGTCGGGTCAGTTGAGGTCTACCAGGCCGTCAAGAGGATCGAGCAGATGTTAGGTGAGCGCGAGGAGCATCTTGCGCAAGCCCTTCGTGACTTCAGAGCCGAAGCGGATGACGATGCAGTTGAACGTTTGCATCGTCACTTCCACAGCCCGCCTTCCAAGCAGAGGCAACGCGCCCTCATGCTGCTGTACGCGATCTGGCTCGCGATCACTTTCATGCTGATCTGGGTATCCCTCAGTGCTCTTGCGTGGCTTGGCGAGGATGGAGGGCCTGGCAAGGAAACGGGTGCTGCGCCGTTCCTGGCGGTGTCGTCGCTGGTTGTTCTGGGTTTGGGCTTTTTTTGTCATCACGGTGGTACCCGTGGCCACTGTTATTGGTCGTACAGGGAGAGCAAGGGCGCGGCGGACGGCTTTGCTCAGGGATATGCGAGATGAGGTCGCGGCACGAAGGGAAGCCAGTAGAGGCGCCGTTCCTTCTCAGGCGGGGAACCCCGATGGGGCTGATACATCCCTACCACCTTCTTGATGTTCGCTCCTGACTTGCGTGGCGAGTAGTGCGATTGCCGCGAGCACTGTTGCGGCGGCGGTGGGACTTCGAGGACCTCTAGGTGATGCCCCAGTCCGGGGTGCGCGGGCGTGGGCGCCGCTCCTCGCTCGGCCGTTCCGTGGGCTGCCGCTTTCCCTGCCCGCGCTGCTCCCCGCCGGGCTGCTCCGCGCGTTGCTGCTCCCCGCCTCTCGGCTTCCCGCGCTCCTGCTGTTCGACGTCGCCGATCCGCTGGCGCACCTGGGCCAGCAGCATGGCGAGGTACGTCTCCAGGGTGCGGAGGCGTGGCAGGTCAGGGGGCAGGTCGTACATGTGTTCGAGTCTACGTCGGTGGAGATGTGTAGCGCAGGTGCCCACGGAGGCGAAGGGCCCCGCCTCGTCCAACGAGAGGGGCCCACCGGCGAGCTGCGGTCAGCTTTGCTTTTCGCCGAGCGCGATGCGTAGCCAGTCCAGCGATCCGCTCTGCAGGACTGCGTCGGCGAGCTCGTTCGCGGTCTTCGTGGTGAGGCGCCCGCGGCTGTTGTCGATCCACCGCTGGGCGTTCTCGTAGCCCTGCGCCTTGTACTCGATGCCTTGGATCATGCATTCCAGTTTGTCGGCGTCTCGGGCGCACACTGCCTCAGGGGATTCCTTCGCCTCGTACTCGGCAACGACATCCCGGACGGCGGACGCCAGTACCTCGGGCATGCCGGCGACCTGGTCGGCCGTGACCGCTTCAGGGTCGGCGGTCGGGGCGTACTTCTTGCCCAGGTAGTTCACGTCACCGGTGCGTGTTTCCTGCGAGTCGTGCCACACCGCGAGAAATGCAGCCTTTGCCGGGTCGGCTCCTTCAAGCTTCGCGATGACCGACGCGATGAGGGCGGTGCGCCAGGAGTGCTCCGCGACGGACTCGGGATCGCGTACGCCGGCCATCCACCACCCGGTGCGCTTGGTCTGCTTCAGCGTTCCGGCCTCGTACAGGAATCTCGCCACCGCGGATAGGTCGTCTGCCACCTCGGAAGGAGAGTGGGGGCGGTCCCCATCTGCATCAGCCGGTGCCGGTGCATGAGCATCTGTCCGGTCGGCACAGCGGTGAGAGGGCGGCGCCCGGTCCCATCCGGCGATCGTGTCTGAGGACACCTTGAGGAGCTCGGCCGCTTCCTCCTGGGTGCGCCCCTGCTGCTCTCGTATCACGCGGAAGACGTAGCCCGAGATGACCCCCATACGGGGGCGTCCGGATGAACCCTGACCACCGGTCAGGGATTGTGGCGCGCTCGACTGCATGGCTTGCCCCATTCCCCATCGCTGACGGCAACCCACCTGTACTCGCGGTCACTTCATGCGCTGAGCGCGGCTTTCTACCGTCCTAGTCATCACCAGACGAGCCTAGAGGGAGGCTCTCGGCAATGGGCACCGTTGCAGATCCCGAGGGGGCTATGCCGGTTGACTCTGCGTCACCCACGCGCGCTGCACCGCTCACCGAATCAGGGGAGTTGAGGCTCTATCAGGGTCCGGAGGCCCTGGTGCATTCGCGCTGCGAGCGGGAACGGGCGGTCAGTCACTGGCTCCTCGCGGCCGCCGAGGACATGAAAGAGGCTCGCGAGCAGTGGGAGACCAGGGGTATCGCGCTCCTGCGGTGCGGCGGGCTGTTCGCCGCGATCCGCATCCCGGCCGGCATCGTGCAGGCTGCCGCCGGAACTGAGGACCCCAAGCGCATCGGTGTCTATCTGGACGAGGCGGTCCACGGCCCCGTTTTCATCGACACGTCTTCCCAGCGGTACTACGCGCTCGTACCGGCGAGCACGTCACGGCTACCGCAATGGGCCGACCGTCAGGTGCCGGAAGCAGAGTGTCTCGGGTCCGGTTGCTTCCTCGGTGTCCCGCGCCCGCAGCGGACCGAGCCGGAGATGTTCCGGCCTTACTGGTGTGTGCCGATGGATGGCCCCGGCGCCCTGTGCAGCCCGGATGCGGTCTCTCAGCTCGTCGCCTACGGCCGTTATCAGCGGGCCCTCGGGGAGCGCCTGGCGGTGGAGGGGGACGAGGACGGTCATGGATAAGACGACCGTGGGTGTTGAGGAGGCGTACCGCGCCTATGTGGGCCACACCATGACCCACGACGACTGCGGCGTTGACGGGCTGTGCGAGAAGCGGCGTCGGCTGCAGAGGGAGTGGCAGAGTCTCTGTCGGCGGTGCGCTGGCTGCGGTACGACCAGCCTTCCCACCCTCAGCGTTGTGGGGGCGACGATCCCTCTGTGCGACGACTGCAAGCCGCGGCAGGCCCGGTGACGACCTTCCCGCGACCGCTCGTCGTTCCGTATATCGCGTCCTGGTCGGAGGAGCAGGCCCGCAGCCCCGTGGTGATCGGTCCGCGCGGTGGCATCGCCTACCAGGACGAGGGCCCGTACGACCGGGACGCCAACGGCTACCTATGGCTACGGGCACCGGCCAAACAGGGTTGCGGGCGCCCGGAGTTCGGCAGGGTGCATCCCTTGCGGCAGCGGCGCGTGATGCGCCGACTGCTGTGCCAGGTCTGCGGCGGGCCGGCGGACCAGGACGAGCGCGGCACGCTCTGGCTGCTGGAGGACCACCGAACTGACTGGGAAGGCTGGCCGAACGGCCTACTGACGACGCACCCACCGGTGTGTGTCCCGTGCGCACGGGAGGCTGTCCGCTCCTGCCCCAACCTGCGCTCTGGGTGCGTGGCCGTACGGGTCGGGTCGTCGGACGTAAGCCGCATATACGGAGTCCGCTATCTGCCAGGGAGCCCGATGACGCCCGGCGTCGTCGAGTACGGCGACCCCGCCGGGCGGTGGGTGCTCGCCAGTCAACTGGTGCGCGGCCTCTCGGACTGCACGGTCGACCCGGACGAGTTCGCCGATGTGCCGACGCGCTCCCAATGACTCCCGCCCGCGGTCGTTTCGCCGATCGATCGCGGGCGGGGCACGCCCGCACCCGAGGCCGGCGGCGGCCGGGGTGCGGGCGGGGCAACTGCCCCTGACCTGGATGGACGGCACGCCGTCGTTCAGGCAATCAGAGAATCATGGATGAGGAACGGCTAGAAGTGGATCACGACATCGACACCAGGGTGAACGACCGCCTGGTGACTAACCGACCGGGGTGCCTCTGTGTGCTCGCACAGCCGAGCTGCTTCGGGTTTCTCCTCTTCATTGCTGTGCTGCTCGCAGCGGGCGGCATTGCCGATCTCGCCTCGATATCGGAGGTACCTGGTGAATGAACGCCTCGGCCAGATCCTCTACGTGGTCACGCTCGCCGCGCTGCTTTCCGCACTGGTCCTCGGCATCAAGGGTGGATAGCCAGGCTGTGCAACGGACGTGGATAACCGGCCACTGCTGGCGCTGCGACGAGCCCGACGTACCCGTTCTGTGGCTCGGCCCCGTGCAGAGCCTGGAGCAGGGGGACGTCCCGTTCTACTGCTGTCAGCCGTGCGTCCGCCGACTTGAGGCCCTGATCCGCGCCTACCACGGCCAGGGCCCGCGCCTGCTTCCTCACGAAGCGCTATGACCGCACCGCTCCGATACGCCCCGGCCGTACCCTGGCCGGGGCGGCATTCTCTATCCCCAAGCACCCGAGGAACCTCGCGTGTCCATGTCTCGTATCCCCTTCGAGCGGCTTCCCGCCGACGTCCGAAAGGCCGTCGGCGACAAGACCGGCGCCGTGCACCAGGCGGTGACCGTGCGCGGCGGCATGAACTCGGGCATCGCCTCCGTCCTGGCAACCGACAGCAGCAGGGCGGCGGGCAGCAACAGCAGCAGGGCTAGTTAGAGCGTGCAAGGCGCAGGATTGCCCCTGCTAGTTGGTCCCCGTCACGGCACATGAGGACTTGACGACGACCCGAAATCCAACGCGTCTAGTACGGGGGTCCCGCTGAAACTAAGTACATTCACCTGATAGGTGTAGCTGAGCACACGACCGCGTTGAAGTCCCACTTCGGCCGTAAGGACGAGGAATCGAGGCGCCCCTTTAACCCCCCCGAAACTCTGAGCCTCAAGGGCGACAGTCGCGCCATCCACGGCCGTGATGGTCTGGTCTTCGGGGAGGTCGATGGCACTTGGGGCCACCGTGGCGGTCCAGTTCGCCATCCAGTCCACCTCGTCGTTAGGCGGATCGTCCGGCCAGCGCGTCACTGCGTTTTTTCCAGTGGGAATGTAAGTCTTGGCGGAGTAATGTACCGGATCCGGTTCACCCGTCAGGTTGCACTGCACCCAACCGGTATAAATTTCGAGCGTTCGTGCCACTTCACCTTGTGAATTCACCGTGGTGATCGGCAGGTGTCTGATGTGGTGCATATCCGCGAGCGGGATGGAAATCGTTGTTGACATTGCGGCCTCCTTCGGTGCGAGCTGGCGTCAATTTTGAGGCTCCAGCAACTCGGGAGCGCGCGCGTGGCAAGGGTCCGAACGGGTGCCTAACAGTGAGCTCTTTCAGCGTTGACGCTCCAGGGTGAGGACTGCTGCGGCGATGACGGTCATGCGGTTGGGACTGCAGCGGGCTCTGCGGGAGACGTTCCAGGACTTCAGTCGCACATTCACGCCCGCCGCTTCGAAAGAGCTCACTGCAACCAATTTTGTGCGCTCAGAGAACACTTCGACTGCGCTGCCAGACAAGCATCGCTTCAACGAACCTGTAACTTCTGAGTGCAAGGTCCTGTCTGCAACTGACGGTCCCGCCCACTGTTTCAAGGAAGTGAGTCATGAGTTCTCAGACGAAGGCATTCGGTTTTGGTATGCCGTGGGAGTCGTTGTACGGGTACAGTCAAGCCACCCAGGTCGGTGACACGGTTTACGTGTCAGGGCAGCTGTCCCATGACCGGCACGGCAACTTCGTGGGTGCAGGCGACTTCGAACTGCAGGTCCGAACCACGCTGGAGAATCTGGACCTGGTGCTGAGGCAGTTCGGGGCCGAGCGTAGCCAGATAGTGGAGACCACGGTGCTGGTGAGGAACCTGCGGGAGAACTTCGACACGACAGCACGCCTCCACGCCGAGTACTTCGGGGAGCACAGGCCCGCCAGCACGGTCATGGGCATTTCCGACCTGGCACTGCCGGACCAACTCGTGGAGATTGGCGCGCTCGTGCGTCTCGACGTGAAGCGATAGGTAGGAGGCTGGCCTGATTCCTTCACTGATTCCCAATGATGGTTGTCAAGCAGCGGGCCGCAGCCTACGGCCCGCTGCTTGACC
>NZ_JBHVEE010000097.1:0-38191 GCF_042802415.1 Streptomyces sp. NPDC057486
CCTCCGGGTCGCTCCCGCTGACCAACGCCCACACCATCCCTGCCTGAACAAACACGGTACCGGCGAACACCACCACGAGGACGGCGCGC
The DNA here is from genome assembly GCF_042802415.1 of Streptomyces sp. NPDC057486. Classification (NCBI taxonomy): domain Bacteria; kingdom Bacillati; phylum Actinomycetota; class Actinomycetes; order Kitasatosporales; family Streptomycetaceae; genus Streptomyces; species Streptomyces sp. NPDC057486. The sequence goes on from NZ_JBHVEE010000097.1 coordinate 90, forward strand.
AGCGCCCACACTGTCAGCTTTCCCATGACCCATCCTTACATCGAGTTACGATGGAAATCTATCGAATTTCGATAGATGGGGCAAGGGCTGAGAGGAGGGTGGGCGGCGGTTTCGCACCGTGGCGGGACGCCGCCGCCCTCTCCCATGGCATGGCGTTCCCGCGAACCGTCTTGATCCTGTCGAAGTCGGCCTCGCTTGAGCGCAAATCGGACGCCACCCGACTACGCCGAAGCCCTGGGTGAACGGGGTGTTCGTCCCGTATCCGACGGCCAGGTCCGCCGTGCTGTCCTCGGTGAAGTCGCCGCCGGCGAGGATGGGGGCGCGGCCGCCCATCGGGGCAGTGAGGACGGTGGTGCAGCTGACCTCGGCGGTGCGCAGGACGACCTTGCCCTTGCCACCGACCACGATGTCCCTGCTGCCGTCGCCGGTCAGGTAGGCCGAGGCGACCGCCAGGCCGAAGGCCGCCGACGCCGACGGGCCGTTGAGGACCACGGAGTCCGGGCCCGGACCGCCCTTGGCGCCGCCCACCGCGGTGACCGAGCCCGCTTCCGTGCCGCGGTCGGTGACGTACTCGCCGGAAGCGCCGACGAGGAGTTCTGCGACGCCGTCGCCGCTGGTGTCCACCAGTGCCACGGCGGCGCCGAAGCGGTCGCGTAGGTGCGGAAGTTGGGCGGCACAGCCCCGGCACACGCGGAGGAGCACAAGGGCGCGTTGAAGGTCTTCGTGGAGAGCCGCGCTCCCCTTCTCAGCCCGGACAACTCACCGGTGGGACAGGGATTTTGGCGCTGCGCACCGCCCCGCAGGGTACGAGAGCGGAGTGCTGCCGCGTTCCGGCACTTCCGGATGATGCGGCCACTCACCGCTCATGAAGCGTTCCGGCTCCTGCCCGGCGAGCTCTGACGGCGGGCCAGGGGCGACAGGACCTGCCCAGAGAGCCCCGGCACGCGGAGCCCGCCACCCTTACGTGGCGCTCCGCTCGCTCGCCTCGCGCAGATCGCGCTCCACGGCCCGGTGGTACGCCGAGTCCAGCTCCCCCGCCCCGCTACCGGACCTCCCCACCCGCAGCAGCTCACGCCACCGTTCCTGGCTCCAGTCGGCCGGGGCCGTGGTGCGCACGAAGTCCTCGACGAGGGCGCGGAAGCGTGCGGGGTCGCTGTGGAAGGGGAAGTGGCCCGCACCCTTGAAGATCTCCAGGCGGCTGCCGGGCATCGCCGCGTGCGCGCCGTAGGCGTGCCGGACCGGCACCACGCTGTCGCGCGATCCCCACAGCAGCAGCGTGGGCATGCCCTCCGCCAGATAGCAGCGGTCGAGCATGGTCACCACCTGGCCCCGCCAGTCGACCACCGACCGCAGAGTGCTGATGAACGCGCTGCGCGACGTGGAGTCGGGGAGGGCGTCCACCACGTTGAGCAGTTCTGCGGCGTCCTGGCCCAGGTCCGTGTCGAGCCGTTTGATCAGCCGGCTGAAGAGGCCGACCTGGCTGCGCATGCCGGGCAGTCGCAGCGTGGACAGCATCAGTTCGGCGCCCGGCAGTGACACCGCTCTCAGCACAGGGTTGACCTCGCGCCCCACGCCGCCCGTGCTTACCAGGATCAGGCGGTCGGTGCGCTCGGGGAACTGGTACGCGAACTGCATGGCCACACCGCCGCCAAGCGAGTGACCGACCAGGGTGGCACGCTCGATGTCCAGCACCCCGAGCAGGTCGCGCATGCCGTTCGCGTAGGCCGCAACCGAATAGTCGGCCCGCGGCTTGTCGGAGGCCCCGTGGCCCAGGAGGTCGGGGGCGATGACCGTATGGTTGCGAGCCAGGTCGGGGATCAGATCCGCCCAGGTCGCGGAGGAGTCGCCGATGCCGTGGATGAGCAGGATCGCCGGACCGTCTCCGGCGATCCGGTACGCGCGGCGGTAGCCGTGCACCACGTGGTGGCGCAACGGCACGTCCTGCCCGGACACCGAGCGCAGGCGGCCCGCTCGGGGCGGGCGTGGTTCAGGTTCTGGGGCGCCGACCACAGGCTCGTCTCCCGTCTGCTACCCCCGTTTCCTCGCTTCCTCCTCGAGCGTAGAACCTTCGGCGCACAGGGGATTTCCGGGATGTTTCAGGCAGTGCGCCGCTGCTCGGCGAATCCGACCGGGAAGAAAGCGCATGGACTCCCGTCGAATCGGCCTGCAACCACGTGCCCGCGCATTCCGTGACACGGACGTAGCAGTCGGGTGAGTCTGCGCAAAGCCACGTGCGTTGACACGCCCCTCGCGCGATGTACGCCTGAGCTGAAGCAGCGGCCGCCACTGTGTCGCTCCGACGCCCCGTGCGGCGTCTCGGCGGGGATACCGCAGGGGTTTCCCCCCAGGGGCCCTTGGGGGGAAACCCCCAATGAAGTCGGGGATCAACCCAGTCGCTCGGACGACGTCCGGTCCGTAGGTTCTGGGGTGGAATCGAAACACCGTTCCACTCAGCCTACGGAGGCCCTTCGTGACCGCCCCTTCGCGCCCGCAGACGCGCACGCTTCATCCGCTCGTCGCGGCCTTCGTGCGGTTCGTCGTGTGTGGTGGCGGTGTCGGGCTGGCGTCCAGCGGGGTACTCGTACTGCTCAGCAACCGGATACCGATGGCCGTTGCCAACGCGCTGGTCACCGTCGTCTCCACGGTCGTCGCCACCGAATTGCACGGGCGGGTCTCCTTCCGGAGCGGGCGGAAGGGGTGGGGAGTTCATCTTCAGTCCGGGGTGACCGTCGCCGTGAGCTATGCGTTCACGACAGGGGCGCTGCTCTGCCTGTACTCCGTCCGGTCCGAGCCCTCGGCCCTGGTCGAGCAGACGGTCTATCTGTCAGCGTCGGCTCTGGCGGGGATCGGACGGTTCATGGTGCTGCGGATCGTGGTCTTCGCCGAGCGAACGACGGCCGGCGAGACCGCGCGCGGCAGGACGTCGATGGCGATGGCGGCGTGACGCCGGGCCCCAAGAGGGGAGTTGCGGCACTACGCAGCTACGCTCGCACCACCCTGCTCGGCACGGCAGACCCGTGGCGTACTGAGCCGGATCACCGAGGGCTGGGCTCCGCACCAAGTGGAGCCCGATCCGCAGACGTGGCTCACCCTGGTCCCGTTGCCTCGCCTCCCTGCCTGAGCCCCATGTTCTTGTGATCACGGAGACACTGTCAGGCCGCTGCCTGTACATGTGTGCCGAAGCCTTTGACGGTGCGGGAGCGGGCCGACGGTCTCGGCCCGCTCCCGGGAGGTCAGTCGCCGACCGGAGTGCCCGTCACCTTCAGGTGACGGACGCGGCCCACGTTGTCGAAGGATCCGAAGCCCACCCGGCCCGAGGCGAAGGCCGGGTCGGTGGCCGTGATCAGCGGGTTGCTGCTGCCGTCCAGGTAGACGGCGGTCTCACCGGTGTCGGCGCAGTGGGTGAGGCGCACCTTGTGCCATCCCTCGTCCTTGATCGCCGGAGGTGCGCCGAAGCTTCCGTTCCACTGGTCGTCGATCCGCAGCCGGTCGGCGTCGTTGACCGTGAACATGCCGTTGTGCGGGTAGATGGAATTGTCGCTCGACAGGTGCGCGTACTGGTATCGGGTGTCCGACTGATAGTCCCAGATGAGAATGACGTCACGGTTGGTGATCTCGACGGGGGTGTCGATCCGTACCTCCGCCTCGACGGTGACGGAGGAGTAGCGCGGGCCCGCGGTCAGGACGGCGTACTCGAAGGGGCGCCGCGGTCCCGGGTGGGCGACGCCCGGCTCGGTCATAATCGTCTCGCGTTCGGTGTACGTCCACTTGGCCGGGGTGAACGGCGCCCAGTTGTCGGGCCCGGTGGTGTGGGTGGTGGGGGTGTTGCCGACCTCGCAGTCGGCGAAGGTGCGGGTCCCGGTCACCTTCCAGACCTTGCCGTTGGCCTTCGCGACGATGTACAGGCCGCCACGACGGTCGGAGCCGAAGCGCAGGTCGACACGTTGGTCTCCGGCGAGGTCGCGCATGGTGACCGTCTTCCCGGTGGACTTGTCGAAGAGCATCAGCTGCTCGAGCGGCGCGAGGCCGGCGCCGCGGCGCATGTCGCGGGTGTCCGCGGCCAGGATCCGGCCGTCCACGAGGTCGCCGAAGATGTACTTCCCGAACAGCGCCGGCGCGTCCTTGCCGCGGTAGACGGAGCCTCCGGCGATGGCGCGGCCCACGTCGGACCGGCAGTTCCAGTCGGGTCCCGGGTCGTGGTCGTAGGCGGCGACCGGGTAGGTGTAGCCGTACTGGGCGTCATCGGCGGGAAGGGGGAGGATGCGGGCACACGGGTCGGTGGTCTTCTTGTCGAAGGCGAAGGGGCCCTCGCGCTCGCTCCAGCCGAAGTTGTCACCGGCCTTGACCTCGTACACCGACTCGATGGCGTGCTCGCCTATGTGACCGAGGTACATACGGTGGCTGCCGCCCGCGTCCCAGCTGAAGCGGTGCGGGTCCCGCATACCTACGGCGTAGATCTCCCCGAGGGCACCGGACTCACCGACGAACGGGTTGGACGCGGGGATGCCGTACCGGCCGTTGGCGCTGTCACGGCCCGCGGGGTCGATCCGCAGAAGCTTGCCGTGCGGGAGCGCCAGGTTCTGCGGCTCGCTGTTGCCGACGCCCTGCCCTCCGTCGCCCACCGCGAGGTAGAGCAGGCCGTAGTCCTCGTCGTGGGGCTTGGCCGTCGGGTTGAAGTCGATCTGCTGAATGCCGTGGACCTGGCCGCTGAAAGCGATACGCAGCACCTCGCGATGGGTGCCGTGGAAAACGTCCGCGGAGGGGTCGTCGGCGGTCCACTCAGTGATGACGCCGTGATAGCTGAGCGTGCCGGCCTGCCGGTAATCGGGGGTCTCGGTGGCCTGCGAGGCGAGCTCGGTGTGGATGGTGTAGAAGCGCCCGTTCGTGCCGAACTCCGGGTGGAACGCGGCGTACCCGAAGCCCTGACCGAGACCGCGGCCCGAGAAGAAGTGCGGGAATGCCGCCTTGACGTCAAGGTACGGGTGCGGGGTGCCCCCGGAGGTGCGCGCCGCGGCGCCGGGGTTGGTGAGGTACAAGGTTCCGTTGAGGTCGGGCGTCGCCATCCGGCCGGAACCGTCGGGGAGTTCATTGATGGTGTTGATCCGTGCGTGGCGCATCAGGCGCGGATCCGTCGGCGCCGGGACGGGCTCCGACTTGGGGAACTGTGCGAACTCCTCCAGGACAAGACCCGTCCTGGACTGAACGGGCTTCTGCGGAATCGGGTCGGTCAGGGCGGCTGTCGTGGCCGCGGCGGGCTCATCGGCGTGGGAAGGCGCTACGAGGCCGCCCAGGGCGAGGGCTGCGCCGACGGCCACGGCCGCCCAGTTCCTTCGATATGTACGTCGTGACGCCATGCGGGTCCCTTCGGGCTGGCGCGACAAGTAGGAAATAGCGATCCAGGTAAGCGAACGGTCAGCGGTCCTGCGTCATGCGCTGGTACTCCGCAGCCACCGCTCCGGCCGGAACCGGGCGGTCCAGGAAAAGGAGGTCGTCCATGCGGCAGTCGCAGGCGTTGTTCTCCCGAGTGTTCTGGGGGAAGCTGCCGCCGATCTTGATGCCGCGGGGATCGGTGGGCGAGGCGCGGTGGGGCGCCGGCGTGGTGGCGAGTTCCCAGGGGTCGCCCGGCGTGACGTAGAAGCCGTCCAGAGGCTTGCCGTCGCGGTAGAGGGCGAGGGTGCCGTCGCGGAAGTCGAACGTCGCGGCCAGGTGCACCCATTCGCCGCGGGGCAGCAGTTCTTGCCAGGGAACGTCGGCGGCGAAGGTCTGGGAGGCGCCGCTGTCCAGGCGTCTACCCAGTGCGACCAGCTTCAACTCGCCGTTGACCTGGATGAGTTCGAGCAGCGCACGCACCGCGTGGCCGTCGGAGGTTCCGGACAGTACGCCGGCCAGCCCGATCGCGTTGTAGCGGTCGCTCGGGTTGGCCGTGTTGGAGTTGAGGGCGGGATTGTCGCCCGTCATCTTGAACCACCCCATGACGGTGGCACCCCGGGCACTGCGGAAGGCCCCGAGGGACGACATGCCCTCGGCGTCCCAGGCCCCGGCCTTCCAGTCGTCGTTGCCCGCGGTGGCCGGATTCTGCTGGCGCACCTGCAGGGCGGGCGAAGCGCCCGGGTACGCCTCGTCGTCCACGCGCATCGCGGAACCGCCGTTGATCAGGCTGAGTGTGGTTCCGGAGCGGCCGATGTCCTGCTCGCGACCGGGGTCGGCAGGGTCGGGGTGCCCGAAGTCGTACGCCGCCACGGCCTGGGCGCGCAGCGGAGTGGGGGTGGTTGAAGGGTGGGCCGCCTGGGCCGGAAACGTGGCGGCGGCAAGCGATGCGGTCGCTGCGAGCGCGGCGACGGCGAGTGAGTAGCGTCTGGTGCGGGGCGGTGTCATACGGCCTCCCAGCGGGGGCGAAGGGTCAGTCGACCGGGGTCTCGTGACGGATAGAAAGCGCTTTCGTCCGCGGTGCAGGGACCATGTAACCCTTTCGCCGCCACCCTGACAATGGGCGTGTACTCGCCAATTTTTGAGCGCCCTTCAGCGGCGGCGCGGACCTCCCCGCGGACGCCATCCGGTCCGAGCCCTCGGCCGCGGTAGGGCAGGCGGTCCATCTGTCGGCGTTCGCTCCGACGGGGATCGGCCGGCTCGCGCTCCTGCGGGTTGTCGTCGTCGATCGGATCCCTGCGCGCGACCCCTCGCTCACAAGCGACCGACTGTCATGTCCGGTCCCGCGGGCGGCCGGTGTGGAGTACGGGCGGTTGCGGACAGGGCTTGGCATTGCATCTCCCCGGCCCGAAGACCGGGCTTCCCTGTGAGGAGAGGGACGGAGTCACACCAGGACCCTGGCAGTGACCACGAACATTCGCCGGGTCCGGTGACACGCCGGTCGATGTTCGTGGGGGCTGAATCCCGAGCTCAGCGCTTGAGGCTTGACATCACATCACTCATGTCGCTGATCATGGCCGACTGATACGCGGACAGGTCGGGGATGTCCGGCCCGTCATCGATCACCTCGTCGTCGTCGGCGGCGCCCTGGTAATGCGTGAAGACGGAAAGGCTCAGCGAGAGGACCGCCCCGCCCTCCAGTACCCGCAACTCCGAATTGCCGTCGTCCTGGGCCAGCAGATACGCCTTGTCGCCAAGGTCCGGAACCATCTCCACCTTCGCTTCAGGAACGACGCCGAAGTCAGTCACCCGTCGCCGCGCCTCGAATTCGACGCCGGGGTCGGTCTTCTTGTGCAGTGCCACCGTGATTCCGACGCTGTAGTCGATGGACCAGCCGTGCCCGGGCTGCTCCGCCCTGGCCCGAGACCGAAGAGGAATGAAGCACTGGACCTGGTCGAGAGCGTCATGCTTCAACAGTTTTGCGTCGACCTTGGTGGTGGGCTCTCTCGGCGCGATCGCCGCGCCGATCGACTTCAGCTGGATGGATGGGCAAGGGTCGTGGTCCAGCTGGTATCCGCGGATGTCCGGCTTCCGATCGCCGAGTCCATACAGGAACAGCGCCGCCGCCCAGAGGGCCGACGCCATGACCACCCCTCCCAGCGCCCAGAGCCACGGCCTTCGCGGCCGACGTTCCCCGACAAGCTCCCGGTCGAAGCCGCCCATCACCTCGCGAGTTTCCACCGCACCGAACTCGCCCGCCATCTCCGGCTCGGAAATCATCCTGCTCCCCCTCGGCCTCGCCCTCCACCGCCGTCATGATGATCGCAGCACTGACCCCACCCCCGTAGAGCCGGGCAGACGGAACCCGGACACGGTGCTCCGGTGTGCTCACCGCACGAGACACCGTTGATCCGGGGATCCCGGGCTGCGCACTGCGATGACGCCCCCGCCTCAGGGCTTGAGGAGTTTCCGAAGCTCCTGAGCGAGCAACGGTTCACGGTCCCGGGCGAGCGGGCGACCGGGGCCATGAGCGCACACGGTTCTCAGCGGCCGAGCACCGTCAGGTGCACGTGATCGGTCGGTGAGGAAGTTGCAGTCCATGCGGCTCAGCGCCGATGGCCGCCATTCGAACTCCTCTACGATCGTCCGGGTGTGCGCAAACGTCATCGTCGCCGAAGACGACGAGAAACAGGCCGAACTCGTACGCCGCTACCTCGAACGCGAGGGCCACGCGGTCACCGTCGTCGGGGACGGTCTCACCGCGCTCGACGAGGTGCGGCGCGGGAAGCCCGACCTGCTCGTACTCGATGTGATGATGCCGCGGGCGGACGGGCTCGACGTGGTGCGGGTCCTGCGCGCCGAGCACCGGGAGCTGGCGGTGCTGATGCTGACGGCCCGGGCCACCGAGGACGATCTGCTGCTGGGTCTCGACCTGGGCGCGGACGACTACATGACCAAGCCGTACAGCCCGCGCGAACTGATGGCCCGGGTCCGTACGCTCCTTCGCCGCACGAATCGGCCAGGACAGGTGAACCCCACCACGGACGCCGTGGATCAGGTGCTCTCCGTGGGCGCACTCAGAGTTGACCCCGCCCGGCACGAGATTTCGGTCGACGGTACGTCGGTGGAATGCACGCCGGGTGAGTTCCGCATCCTCGCCGCGATGGCCGCCGAGCCCGACCGGGTCTTCAGCAGACAGCGACTCCTGGAGGAACTGCACGGCTTCGACCGGTACATCAGCGACCGCACGGTCGACGTGCACATCATGAACCTGCGCAAGAAGATCGAGCCCGCGCCGCGGAAGCCGGCCCGGCTACTCACCGTCTTCGGAGTCGGGTACAAACTGACCGACCCCGCAAGGAACGCGTCGCGTGCGTAGCCGTGGGCGGGTCGACCGCCGGCGGCTGCCGCTCCGCAAGAGTCTGCTCGGGCGGCTGCTGGGCGTATCGGCCCTGGTGGCGGCCTGTTCGGTAGCGGCCACCGCCTGGCTCGCCGTACAGACCACCTCCGGTGCCATCAAGCAGGAGCAGGGACAGAACCTCACCGCGGATGCCCGGATCTACACCAAGCTGCTCGGCTACGCGGCGGGTCATTCCCGGTGGGACGGTGTCGACAAGACGGTGCGCGATCTGGCGACGCAGTCGGGCCGCCGGATCGCCCTGACCACCCAGGGCCGGGAGATCATCGCCGACTCGGCGACCGGGACGTCCCCTCCCGCGCTTCCCACACAGGCGTCGGCCATAGTCGACCCGCTCTCCGTGGACACAGCGCTGGCGGCACAATCCTCCGGGACGACCGGCACCGCGGCCGACCGCGTCGACCCGCGGGCCGTGGGACCGTTCCGACTGCCTCCGGCCGAACGTACGCAGTTGCGTCGCACCGCCGACCGGGGCGTGGCGTGCCTGAACGACGCCGGGATCGCCTCGGACGTCGTCGAGGAACCGAGCGGGCGCCCCCACATCCAGATCGTCGGCAACGACCCCGACCGGATCCTTGGCACCAGATGCTCGACCGACGCGCTGGACAGGCCCACCGAAACCGAGAAGAAGGCACTCGACGCGCTCAACAAGCTGGCCGACGCCTGCCTGGACCGCCAGGGCCGTGCAGGCGTACACCTGCGCCTGGACCTCTCCTGGGGCCCGGACCTCGGGCCGGAACCGAGCGCGGGCCCGGCCCGTCGGCCTTCCACCGCTGTCCCCGTCCCGGTGCCGGCCGTCCAGAGCAGTGACAACGACCGGGCGATCGCGTCGTGCGTCGGCACCGCCCGCCGCGAGCAGCTCAGTTCGTACGTCGCCTCGCCCGCGCTGCTGTTCATCGGGGACGCGGGCGGCGCCACCGTCCCCGGTTTCGATCTCTCACCGGCGAACACCGCCCGTATCGCAGGTGTCGCGGCCCTGGTCCTCGCCCTCACCGTCGGCGCCTCGGTACTGGCTGGAGCCCGGCTCGTACGCCCGTTGCAGGCACTCACCGGTGCCGCCCAGCGGATGCGGGACGGCGAGGAGTCGGCGCCCGTACCGGTCACCGCGGACAACGAGATCGGGCGACTGGCCGCCACGTTCAACGACATGACGGCGCATCGTGCGCGCCTTGAGGAGCAGCGGAAAGTGATGGTCAGCGACGTCGCCCACGAGTTGCGCACCCCACTGAGCAATATCCGCGGCTGGCTGGAGGCAGCGCAGGACGGGGTGGCGGACCTCGACCCGGCTTTCGTCTCCTCGCTCCTGGAGGAGGCCGTTCAGCTGCAGCACATCGTCGACGACCTTCAGGACCTGGCCGCGGCCGACGCGGGCGCCCTGCGTCTGCACCCGGCGCCGGTACGGATCGACGACCTTCTCGGCCAGGTCGCCGCGGCGCACCAGGCCCGCGCCGAGACGGCCGGAGTGACGCTGACGGTACGCACGGCGGACCTCGGGCCACCGCCTCTCCCCCTGACCGCCGACCCGGTTCGGCTGCGGCAGGCCCTCGGCAACCTGGTGTCCAACGCGGTACGCCACACGCCTCCGGACGGGCACGTGACCCTGCGCGCGTACGGCTCCGATTCGGGTGACGAGGTGGTCGTGGACGTCGAGGACACCGGCATCGGCATCTCGCCCGAGGACCTCCCGTACGTCTTCGACCGTTTCTGGCGCGCGGAGAAGTCGCGGAGCCGCCGCACCGGCGGCAGCGGACTCGGCCTGGCCATCGTCCGCAAACTCGCGGAGGCCCATGGTGGCGCAGTGAGCGCCGCGAGTACGGAGGGAAGGGGCTCGGTCTTCACGTTGCGCCTGCCGACGGGTCCGCATCGCACACCGGCGGGCCGGCCACCGGCGCCGTCGGACCGTTCGGACGAGGCCGCCCCGGACCGTCAGGGCTGATGCGATGACCACAGGGACCTGACAGCTCCTTCATAAGTTCACGCGAGGCTGACGGCATGCCCGGCGCCTGGTGCGAATCGGCATCCAGGCACCACCAAGGCCGGGCTGGAACTGGAGCCACGTATGTCCCACCGTCCCCGTCCGATCCTGCGCGCCGCCGTCCTCACCGCCGTCGCGGCGGGCGCAGTACTCCTCCCTTCCGCCACGGCCCTCGCATCGGTCCCTTCCGACGCAACGCCCAGCCCTTCGGTGACGTCCACCGAGCGGACCCCGGCGCCCGCTCCGGAAGGCGGGTCGAGCAGGCCCGCACCTGGCGAGGCACCGTCGGTGGCGCCCCGAGGCGGCGTGGCCGCGGGCGACAGGCCCAGCCCGGTCCCGGCCGCTCCCTCGAAGCGTGGTTCCGCCGAGCCGCGTGGCGGCGTGGCCGCGGGTGAGCGCCCGATCGGCACGACGAGCAACACCACCACCGCCGTCGCGGGTTCGGTCGCCGCCGTGGCCCTGCTCGGGGGCGCGGGCACTCTGGTGCTGCGCCGCCGCACGGCCGCGCACCGCAACGGCTGACCCCTGAGTGGCGCCGCCCCTCATGGGCGGCGCCACCGTCCGTCTCCGCTCCTCCTGTCCCCTGCTCCGGAGCCCGCAATGTCCCCCACGCACCACAGTCCCCGGCGATCCGCCGCACCGACGGCTCTCGCCTGCCTCACGCTCGCCCTCCTCACCGGCTGCACATCCCACGCCGCGGAGCCGGCACTCCCTGTCCGCGCCCCCACGCACTCCCCCAATTCCTCCGCCTCCCCCGCCTCTCCCGCCTCTCCGGGGGCGGAACAGCCCGCGGCTCCCGCCCAGGTGGCGATCCCCTCGATCGGAGTGACCAGTTCCCTGCTGCCACTCGGCCTCAACGCGGACGGCACCGTCGAGGTCCCACCGGCGGACAAGGGCATGACAGCGGGCTGGTACACCGGAGGTGCGATTCCCGGCGAACGCGGAGCAGCCGTCCTCATCGGGCACAACGACACCCGGTTCGGCAGGGCGGTCTTCCACGACCTGAAGAAGATCGGCAAGGGCGCGGACATCGTCGTGCGCGACGAGCAAGGTCAGGCGACCCACTTCACCGTCACCGGCACGGAGTCCGTGAGCAAGAAGGCGTTCCCCACGAAGAAGGTGTACGGCAGGACCGACGACCGCGCCCTCCGTCTCATCACCTGCGACGGCGCATTCGATGCCCAGGGCCACCCGGTGGACAACCTCATCGTCTACGCGACCGCCCGCTGACGGCACGCCCGCTGAGGCCTCCCCCACCATTGGTACGCGATGGAGGGTCTCCCGACACCCGACGTCTACCCATGAGTAACTCACGCTGATTGGATGTGTGTTGCCTGATCCACCCCCCATCAGCAGATGCAGGAGACCCCGTGTCGCTCACCGCCCTCCGCCGCGCCTCCGGCGTGACTTGCTCCGCCGCGCTCGCCGCCGTCACGCTGGTCACCAACGCCCCTCAGGCATCGGCGGCCGACGTCCCGTCCCTGCGCGTGCTCACGTACAACACGTTCCTGATGAGCAAGAACCTCTACCCGAACTAGGGACAGGACCACCGAGCCGCGGAGATACCGAAGGCTTCCTTCTTCCAGGGCAATGACGTGGTCGTCCTCCAGGAGGCGTTCGACAACTCCGCCTCCGACGCGCTGGCACGGAACGCGTCCGCTCAATACCGTTCCTAGCCAGTGTGCATGAGTGAGTCCGGGACCCACTGTTGCGTACTGGGCGCATCCCGAACGGTGTTGGATGCGCTGGGTTCCCGCTTTCGCGTCCCGTTCGGTGACGGCTCTCCGGGGGGCCGGTCCGTTGCGGGTGGGCGGGTTCCCTCACGCCCCCGGGTGCCTGGTCCGGCCTGGGCGGTCCGATGCCCCGCACGATCGCTCCGGTCGTGCGGGGGCGGTGCCGTCCTTCCCCAAGCTCTCAACTCCGTTCGAGCAGGGGATACCCCATCCCGGACCGGGTGCCCGAGGGCGCGTCGTCCGATCGCGATGCCGGCGGCATCGTGACGGGACATGGTGCGGTGGGGGGTGGCCAGTGGTTTCTGCCAGTGCTGGGCACCCCATTGGGAGGTGTAGGCGGGGTCGACCGCGACGATCGCAAGGCCGTGTTCGGCGGCCATGGAGACGAGCCGGGCCTTGAGCCTGCCGGTCGGGATGCCGGAGATGAGTTGCCGGAACCGTTTCCTGCGGCCGTGTTTCTCGCGGGTCTTCTCGGTGGTGAAGTCGAGGTCTTCGATGCCGATCGCGGCGACCCCGACCTGCCTGGCCCAGTGGATCAGGCGGGTCAGCGCGTGGCGGAGCTGCGCGTCGCGGTGACCGGCGGTTCCGGACAGGTCGAAGCCGAAGCGGTGCGGGTCACCGACTGGGTTGCCGTGCGAGTCAAGGTGGTAGGCGGCGAAGTGGTCGGCGTTGGTGTCGACGCCGATCATGCCCCGGGCGCGGGCGGCGGACAGCGTCATGGTCGGGATGGCGGGGCGTTGCCAGGACGCGGTGAGGTACCAACGGCCGCGCTCCACGTTCAGGTGGATGTGGTAGGCGACGGCCCGGTTGGCGGTGATGCGGTCGGCCCACTCCGCACCCCGGTGCGCGAAGCCGATCCGGGGGGTGAGGACGTACCGGCCGTGCCCGGCGTTGGCCAGGTGCGCGAGCGGAGCAGGAAGCCTGATGGACACTTCGCCGTCCGGGGTGACGCGGATCGTCTCGTTCCCGAACCGCTTCCCCGACTCACCATCCGCCGCGATGAACCAGCGCTCCGCCTCCCACCGTTGCCGCCACTGACCTTCGGTGAGCCCGGCCTGGGCGAGGTGGTGGCGAGTGTTGAGCATACGTCTGCCACCCCGCACCACCCGCACCCGCACCCGCCCGGCCTGCCACTCGGCAACAACGGCCGCATGCCGATCTTCCAGCATCGCGAGACGGCGGGACTTACGGAACCACTCGCTCTTCGACCGGTAGCCACCCGCCGCCCGCTTGGTGCCCTTCTCCCCGATCGGGAGTGACAGGCGGTGCCGCAGCGTCTTGATCCCGGCTGCCAGATTCTGGATGTGCGCCGCCTGGCAACGGCGCGCGAGCGCCCACTGATCGTGGGTGGCCTTGGTGATCGCACCCGCGATCCGCGACGACGACTCCTTCGTCAGCTCCCGCTTACGCGCCGCCCACGTCCGAGCGCTGTGCTCCAGACCGTCCGCACAGCGCGCCTTGAGATCACGCGAAGCCAGACGGCCCTGATGCTCACCGACCGCACGCAGGACTTCCTCGTCCCGGGGAGTGAGGTGCCCCAGCCGGTCCCGGACCGCCACCCCGCAAGGCCCGGGCACCACGAAGGGCACGGCCAACTTCCTCACACAACCCACCGCGTCACCCCCTCCCACCAGGCCGGGCACCTGCCATCCATCCCAACGAGCAGCAGCCGCCAAAGGTCACCCATTCGGCCCCAGAACCTCCGTTCCCACCCGCGCGAACCCGCCGACCGAACTCACTCCCGCTCACCACCACTCACTTCAGCTCAGCCAGTCGACAGCAGCTCACAACCCTTACCAGACACCGGTGATGGGCCGGAGCAGAAGCGGCTGGGACGCGACCGGCGGCGCCTACTCGGCCACCACCCCGGAGGACGGCGGAGTCACCGTACTGAGCAAGTGGCCGATCGTCCGCAAGGAACAGTTCGTCTACAAGGACGCCTGCGGCAGCGACTGGTGGTCCAACAAGGGCTTCGTCTACGCCGAACTGAACGTCAACGGCACCAAGGTCCATGTGGTGGGGACCCACGCGCAGTCGACCGACTCCGGATGCAAGGCGGGCGAGGCGGCGCAGATGCGCAGCCGGCAGTTCAAGCAGATCGACGCCTTCCTCGACGCCAAGAACATCCCCGCGTCCGAAGAGGTCATCGTGGCAGGCGACATGAACGTCGACTCCCACTCCCCCGAGTACGCGTCGATGCTCGCCGACGCCGGACTGACGGGAGCCGATGCCCGTACCGGACACCCGTACTCCTTCGACACCCAGGACAACTCGATCGCCGCCGACCGCTACCCCGACGACCCCCGCGAGGACCTCGACCACGTCCTGCACCGCACCGGGCACGCCAAGCCGGCGAGCTGGACGAACGAGGTGGTCAAGGAGCAGAGCACACCCTGGACCGTCTCCAGCTGGGGCACGGACTACACATACACGAACCTCTCCGACCACTACCCGCTGATCGCCTCCTCCCGATAGCGGGTCCGAGCCCCGCACGCCCGTCACCCCCGTCGCCCCACTCGAACACCATCGGTGGACAATCGGATATGACGAGGCGGAGTGCCGCAAGCCCGGCACTCCGCCTCGTCGATGCACCCAGTGACGATCCGCTCCGAAGGAACCCTCGATGCTCCACGCGCACCAGCCGTTCCGCCTTCTGCCCGGCGGGATCACCTCATCGGTCCTGCTGCATGTGCCGCACTCGGCTCGCCGCATCCCCGAGCAGGTGCGTACCGGAATCGAGCTGGACGACAAGGCCCTGGAGCTGGAGCTCGACCACATCACGGACTCCCACACGGCCGAGCTGGCCGCCGAAGCCGCCCTGGCTGCTCCCGTCACGCCCTGGCGGTTCGTCAACAACATGTCGCGGCTCGTCATCGATCCCGAACGGTTCCCCGACGAGCGCGAGGAGATGTTGGCGGTCGGCATGGGCGCGGTCTATACGAAGACCACGCATCGCGAGCCGCTCCGCTCACCGGATGTGGATCCGGAGCCCCTGATCGACCGCTACTTCCACCCCTACGCGGAGGCCATGACCACCGCCGTCGACGAACGACTGGCCGCCACCGGCCGCGCCGTCATCATCGACGTCCATTCCTACCCGACGACCCCGCTCCCCTACGAACTCCACGGCTCCGGACCGCGCCCACCGATCTGCCTGGGCACCGACGCCTTCCACACCCCGCCGGAACTCCTCGCCCGGGCCGAGAGGGCGTTCGCCGGTTTCGGGGGCACCGGCGTCAACAGCCCCTTCGCCGGCACGTACGTACCGCTGAAGCACTACGGCACGGACCCGCGCGTCAGCGCCCTGATGATCGAGATCCGTCGCGATGTGTACATGCCCGAGCCGGGTGGACCTGCCGGCCCCGGCCTGACCGCGCTGGCTTCGGCACTGGCCGATCTGGTCGCGGCGGTGTCCGGGGCGAGCGAGCCGGGGGCACGAGCATGACCCCTCGCTTCGCCACGGCACGATTCCATGTCCGGTCCGGTCCGGACGCACTGTTCACGCGGGTGCGACACATCATGGGGGTGCCTGTATCGCTACGAACCGGCCGGCACGCGCTTGAGCGACTGGCAGGACGGCACGCGCCGACCGGCCGGCTCGTCGAGTTCGATCCGGATACCTGGGAACTGGTCTCCGCCGACGTACGGACCGACACCGGCAAGTGGGTCAAGTCCACCTGGAGCGTGGACGTCGACGGACGGCGGTGGTGGGTGGTCATCGGTCTCGGGAGCACCGTCGTGACCGTGATCGATGTGGCTCCGGAGCGTGTGGGGCTGGGGCACGGGATCGTCACGGAGGGGCCACTGTACGAGTTCGTCGCGGGTGTGAACGCGAAGCTGATGGGCTGACTGACCGCGATGCAGACAAGGGGTGGCCGGTCGCACGAAGGAGGCCAGGCAACGTCCGCCGACAGATCGAGGGGCTGCCGTACACCCCCAACAGCGCGTGCGGCCCCCGAGATCAACCCTTCGGCCACTGCCTGACCCAGGTGGCGCTGTTCGTCGTACTCGACGACATCGTCGATGTCTGTCCCCGGCGTGGGCGCCGTCGGCGGGCCGACAGGTCAGGGGAGATCATCGAGGACCTCGCGACCTGACGAGGCCGCGTAACCGTGTGGTGGGATGGTGCCGTGAGCCGCACCGTGGAAGAGACCAACCGCCGCATGCTCCGGGCACGGGATGCGATGGACCGCGCATACGCGCAACCGCTGGACGTCCCGGCCCTGGCCCGGATCGCCCATGTGTCCCCGGCACACTTCGCACGTACCTTCCGGGCCACCTTCGGCGAGACGCCGCACCGCTATCTGCAGCGCCGCCGTGTCGAGCGGGCGATGTCGCTGCTGCGGGAGACCGACCGCAGTATCACGGACGTCTGTTACGAGGTCGGGTTCGGCAGCACCGGCACGTTCAGCCGCACGTTCCGCGACATCGTCGGCCGGTCACCGAGGACGTACCGCAAGGAGACGGCGGCCGTGAACGTGCCCACGTGCTTCACGAAGGCGTGGACGCGGCCGAGCGCCTGAGCGCGGGTGCAGCCCCTCCGCATGGGCCGTCGGCTGAGCAGTTCTGGATAAGTTTTCGTCGGCCCGACCCACTAGCGTGATGCACATGTTCAACGCCATCACGCACTCTCAGATCTACGTCCTCGACCAGGACGAGGCCCTCGACTTCTACGTCGGCAAGCTGGGGCTGGAGGTCAACGCCGACGTCGACATGGGCTTCATGCGCTGGCTCACGGTCAGCATCCCCGGCCATCCGGAACGCCAGATCCTCCTGGAGAAGCCGGGACCTCCAGCGATGTCCGAGGAGACGGCTCAGCAGGTCCGCGAACTGGTGACGAAGGGCGCCATGGGCGGCTCGCTCATCTTCACCACGGACGACTGCCGGAAGACGTACGAGACCCTGCTGGGCCGGGGCGTGGAGTTCACCGATGAGCCCACGGACCGCCCATACGGAATCGACTGCGGCCTCCGCGACCCCTTCGGCAACAGCATCCGCTTCACTCAGCTCCTGGGTTGAGAACCGAGGGCGGACGTCGGCCGGGATCACGGCGGCGCTGATCGGCAACTGCGACGGCGCCGGGGGGCGGGGCAACGACTCAAGGCCGCGTGCATCCCTGTCAGGCGCCTGCGGGGCGATGTGCCTTCCGATGCGGATGCCGTACAGGTCTGGTCGGACTCGCCGGCGGAACGCTGCCTGCTGATCGTCGCGTGCACGCGGGCCCGGGACGGGCTGCACGTGTCGTGGTCGGGCACGCCGAGCGAGTTCCCGGTGGAGGCCTGGGTGTGTCAGGCCTCCTCAGGGCTGTCCCGCAATCCCTGGCGGGCGCACGACGACAGCTACGGAACCTCGCTGCGTTGTCGGAACGCCCGAATACACCCAGTATGAGGACGGTCCTCCGCCTTGCGATGCACCGCATCTGACGCCGCGCGCTGATCCACCAGGGATTACGGACAGCCCTTAGGGCGAAACGAAACCGGGGCGCTGCAACGCCAGGGCTGCCAGCGCGGCCGGGGCGCCCTTCGGCCCGCGGATGCCCGGGAAGGCGTTGATGTCGACGACGACGGGCGTCCCTTCGCGGTCCAGCAGGTCGACACCGTAGACGTCCAGGCCGAAGACCTCGCCCATGTGAAGGGCTGTTTCCGTCCAGTCCTGCGGCAGGTCACGGACCAGTGCCGTCGGCAGCGCACTGTCCGGCGGGGCGCCCACCGGTGCGGGGCGCACCCCCGTGAACACCTCTCCCGCGATCACCCACAGCTTGTGGTCCCAGCCGCTGTTCGCGACGAACTCCTGCAGGACGACTGGCTCGTCGGGCCACTTTGCGGCAAGGTTCCGGAGCTCGGCCGGGCCGTCCACGCGGGCGACCAGGTCCGCGCGCCGGCTGTGGCGACTCTTCACCATGAGCGGATAGCCGTACTCCGGCCGCTCCGCTCCGGGGAGGGCTTCGGACAGCGCATCCAGGGTCTTGGTCCGGGGCATCGGCAGGCCGGCGCCTTCGGCCACGGCTGCGATCCGGCTCCTGTCCTGGCACAGCTCCGTCGCAGCGGCGGAGTTCACCACCCGGGCACCATGTGCTTCGAGAAAACGGGCAAGTTCCAGTGCCCGGGCGTTATGGGCCTTGAGCAGGTAGACGTCCGCGAGATCGTCCGGGATCACCAGTTCCGACGGGTGCCCGGTCCCGGTGTCCGGGTTCAGGAACGTCACCTGGTGGTCCGCCTCGATCAGTGCGAAAGAGGCGGCGGCAAGCAGCGGATGATCCGGTTTGTCGGTCAGCAGACACACCCTCATATCTGGGCGGCTCCCGGTACGGCAGCCAGCATGTCCGCTTCGGGGTGCGGGTGAGGCTGTCCGTAGGGGATCAGCGACTGGGAGGGAATGCGCGGAGCCGGGGCGAGTACGCCCGGCCGCGCGCTGCCACCCGCCCTGGCCAGATCGAGGACGGCACCGGCCAACCGGGAGACGGCGTCCGGGACCTGACGGAAGCTCGGGAAGTCATTGATGTCGACGATCACGGGCCCGTCGGGGCCGAGCACCACGTCGATGCCGTACAGGTCGAGGCCGAAGACCGCCCCCACCTTCGCCGCCACCGCGGCCACCTCGGCGGGCAGGGGGACAGCTCCCTCCTCGACCGGCCCGTCCGGGTGGAGCGGGGAGCGTCGCAAGGTCGCGTGAAACTCGCCGGCGAGACAGTAGACCTTCAGGTCGGAACCGGCGTTGGGCACGTACGGCTGTGCGATCAGTTGGCCCTCCCCCGCCTGCTCCGCCTCCGCCAGGCGCCCGGGTTCCGGCACGAACCGCACCCCCCGCCCCGAGCTGCCATCGGCGGGCTTGACCACCAGGGGGAAGAGCTCGTCGGGGACATCCACGAACAGTGTGGCCCTGGGTGCCGAATAGGTCACCGGAACCGGTAGCCCGTGCTGCCGCGCGATGACCGATGTAAAGACCTTGTCGCGCACCGCACGGATCGACCGCGCGTCGTTCACCGTAGTCAGGCCCACGGCCGCCGCGGCCTCCAGAAGGGTGAGCCCGGGGCCGCCGGACACGGTCTTGAGCACCCAGGCGTCATGGGTCCCCGCCCGCACCTCTTCCGAAATCCGCAGCAGCGAGCCGCCGGGGCGCACCACGTCCACCTGGTGTCCCCACGACGACAGTCGTCGGGCCACGTCAAGTGGCATGCCGTCATGCCGGTACAGCTCTTCGACGAGGAAGCAGAGCTTCATCCCAATACCCCTCGGTGCCCCATGACTGATGAGGGCACAACGATGCCTTGCGGTGCTTTTCCGAACACCACCAAAAGGGCAACGCTACGTCACGCTCGCCCCAAAGCAACGCCGGCCGGATGTTACTGATGATGCGTTCCCTCATCCAAACAGATCTTCGTACGGCGCGGCCATGGAGTGGATGGCCTCGCACCGGCCGAGTCCGCTATCGGGTCACGGAATACAGAAGTGCGGAAGTACGGGTCCGTTCCGGGGGCAGACATCGTGACGCGCACGGGTCGAACAGTGGGGACGCCCGGGGTCACGAGCGCCTGCGACGGCCTGTACGTATCGTGGTCGGGTCGACCGGGCGAATTCCAGGTGGAGGCCGGTGTGTGGGGCCGCGCGTCGCTGCCCGCGGCAGCCGGAGTCAGAGCTGCGCCTCCCAACGATCCATCAGCTCTCTCGCCAGGCCCTCCCGGCCCGCGACCAGTACCGGTGAGTCGAAGGTGAACGTCCGGCCGCCCTGTCCGAGGACTCCCCAGACTCAACGGAGTTGTTCCCGGAGGCTTCAACGCAGCAAGTCCTCCGGCCTCTGCGGGACGCCCCGCAGATGGCGGTCGGCCGCTTCCATCGCGATCAGGAGTCGGTAGCCGTCGTCTGCCACGATCAGTTCGCCGGCAACGGCCTCCCGCATGAGGTCGACCGTGTTCTTGACACAGATGCCTTTGCGGCGGGCGTAGCGGCCCGCTTCTCCGTCGTCCGTTATCCATACGGAGTCCGCCAACTCCCTGCGGTGCTCGATAATGACGAGCGTCTCCGCCTCACCCAGGTGTTGCAGCGGCCGGGACGGTGAGCCGCCGAACACCACGCGGCGGATGCGGTCCACGAGTACGGTTTCGGCCAGGTCGTCGATCTCGATGGGATCGCCGAGCCACCCGTCCTCGCTCACCTGGCGCAGCCGCGGCCAGTACCGGGTCGACTGCTGAGCCTCCGCCGCAACCGCCTGCGTCCAGCGCCCCCGGCCGTCCAGGACCTTTTCCAGCAGGCTCAGGCGGTCGACCGCCGCGAAGTTGCACAGCACAGTGTTGTCGGGGAACCAACAGCGGCGTGTCATGGCTGGAAGACCAGGTCCCCTTCGTCCGCGTCGACTGTGGACGGTGTGCCGTCCCCCGGCTCGGGTTCGAGCGTCGCGCGGATCTCATCGACGTCCAAGCCGGTGTAGGCGGCCAGCGGGCGCAGCGTCGTCTCTCCGGCGAGGTACGCCTCGTACAGCGACCGGATGGGGCGGAAGGGCAGCCGTGCGGCTTCCGCCCAGGCGGTGCGGGCCGCGAACGCGTCACTCTGTCCGGTCAGCAAGTGGCATGCCTCCGTGGTGAGTTCACGCAGTCCGGCTCTTGTCTCCGCGTCGATGAGGCCCAGCTGGGAAAGCCGGGCGGCGAGTGCGCTCGGCGACACCTTGAAGCGCACGACGAGCGATCTGAGCTCTTCGTCCGTGAGGTCGCGCCCTTTCGCAGCAGCGTTCAGCTCGTCCCTGGGCATGAGCAGGCCGGCTGCGAACACATTGGCGCGGATCTCTGTCAGGTCCTTCTGTCGCCCCGGCGCGAGATGAGTCTCCGTGAGGAGGTCCTGGGCGTCCCGGGCCAGGATGTGCCCGAGTTCATGGGCGAGAGTGAAGCGCTGGCGCGTCGGCACCTTCGTCCGGCCGATCATGATCAGCCGGAATCCGTCCGCCTGCCAGGCCGCACCGTCGACCCCCTCGGGCAAGCCGATCTTCGCCACGTCCACGCCGAAGGCACGCTCCACGACGTGGATCAGCTCGGATGTCTCCAGATCGCTGACCGCCGGTGTCCCGGCGGCTGCCAATGCGTCCTCGGCCAGAGCCACACCCTGGTCGACATGGCGCTTCACCTCGCTCCGGACGGACGGCAGTTCCGGCAGCTCCGGTGACCGGCCGAGAAATTCCAGTACCTCGTGGGCCGTCGTGAACCTTTCGACGAGATCCCTGAGTCCGTCGCGTCCCTGGTCATCGACTTCCGGGGCGCTTGCGCGGGCCGCGAAGGCAGGACGGAGCGGCTCGCGGCCGGTCAGCAGCCAGTCGACGGTGGTGTTGCCGAACTCGGCGATCCGGGCGAGGTCAAGAGACGTGAATCGCCGGACGCCGCTGAGAGACTTCGACAGTTTGTCGGGGGTCAGCCCTACGGTCTCGGCGAACGCTGCCTGGTGAACCGAGGCCGCGCCCATGACTTTCCGTACACGTTCGCTCACAGTCTCACTCATACGGTCAGCGTACGAGGGCGTTGCGAAAATCGCAACGCCCGTCGCCTGCCCCCCCGATCCCCGCGTCGCCGATATCGCAGCGCCCCGACCGCATTCGCGAACACCACCTCCGCCATCGAGGTCTTCACCATCGCCCGCGGCATATCGGGACGCCGAGAGGCGTCTCCACCCCCCGTTGCTTACCGCCCCGTAACCTCTCATGTACCTCAGATTTATTCCTGAGTGATGTAGGGCACTGTCAGAATCACAGGATTCCCGGATGATGGCCGTCGAGCCGTGCCAGTGGCGACTCCCTGGCCGGCGATGGCCGGGAACGCCCACCTTCCCCTCACAAAGGCGAATCTCCTCCATGAGTGACCGCTCCACTGCGGCCGAAACGCTCGTCGCCGCCCCACCGGCGACGAGCTCCCCCCACCGGGACGCCGGCGATGCCGGTTACAGCAAGGACCTCAAGTCCCGTCACATCAACATGATCGCCATCGGCGGAGCGATCGGCACCGGCCTGTTCCTGGGCGCGGGCGGGCGGCTGGCCGACGCGGGTCCCTCGCTCGCCGTCGCCTACGCCGTCTGTGGTGTCTTCGCCTTCTTCGTCGTCCGCGCGCTCGGCGAGCTGGTCCTCTACCGGCCCTCCTCCGGTGCCTTCGTCTCGTACGCCCGTGAGTTCATGGGTGAGAAGGGCGCCTTCGCGGCCGGCTGGCTGTACTTCCTGAACTGGTCGACCACCGCCGTGGCCGATATCACCGCGGCCGCCACCTACGCCCACTTCTGGGCGATGTTCAGCGACATCCCGCAGTGGATCCTCGCGCTGATCGCCCTTGCCGTCGTGCTCACCGCCAACCTGATCTCGGTGAAGTACTTCGGTGAGATGGAGTTCTGGTTCGCGATCATCAAGGTCTCCGCCCTGGTCGCGTTCATGCTCATCGGGATCTTCCTGGTGGTCACCCAACACCCGGTGGACGGTCACACGCCCGGCTTCTCCACCATCTCCGACAGCGGCGGCATCTTCCCCACCGGCACGCTTCCGATGCTGATGGTGATCCAGGGTGTCGTGTTCGCGTACGCCTCGGTCGAGCTGTGCGGTGTGGCTGCCGGCGAGACCGAGAACCCCGAGAAGATCATGCCCAAGGCGATCAACTCGATCATGTGGCGCGTCGGCCTCTTCTACGTCGGGTCGGTGGTGCTCCTGGCCCTCCTGCTGCCGTACACCTCGTACTCGGGGGACCAGAGCCCGTTCGTCACCGTCATGGACAAGCTCGGCGTCCCGGGCGCGGCCGGTGTGATGAACCTGGTCGTGCTGACCGCGGCACTCTCCAGCCTGAACTCCGGGCTGTACTCCACCGGGCGCATCCTGCGGTCCATGGCCCTGGCGGGCTCCGCGCCCAGGTTCACCGGCCGGATGAACAAGGGGCAGGTGCCCTACGGCGGCATCCTGCTGACCGCCGGTTTCGGTGTGCTCGGCGTCGTGCTCAATTACGTCATGCCCGGCCAGGCGTTCGAGATCGTTCTCAACTTCGCGTCGATCGGCATTCTCGGCACCTGGGGCATGATCATGCTCTGTTCGCTGCTCTTCTGGCACCGCTCGCAGAACGGCAGGGTCACCCGCCCCTCGTACCGGCTGCCCTGGGCCCCCTACACGCAGATCGTCACACTGTTCTTCCTCGCCGGTGTCGTCTTCCTGATGTGGTGGGGCGGCGGAGTGGGCCGTACGACCGTGCTGTGTCTGCCGCTGATCGCGGCGGCGCTGGTCGGCGGCTGGTTCGTCGTCCGCGGACGGGTCAATGACCTTGCGCGGGAGCACGAGGGCACCTGACGTTTCCAGGCACCGGCGACGGCCCGCGCGAAGTCATTTTCGCGCGGGCCGCGCGCGGGGTTGGGGAATGCCGATCTCGTCGAAGCGACGCATGAGCGCCGGCTTGCCCCGATGGGTCTCGCGCAGGCGTCCGGCCCTCTCCTCGGATGCGGTGATGTCGCCGGTGCGGGCGGGGCGGCACGCAGGTCGTCCAGGAGCGCGGAGGCGCGGTCGTGGGCTGCGGACTTCTTCTGCGCGATGAGGTCCTCGCCCCTGCCCCAGGTCTGCTCCGCGTTGCGGGTGAGCTGGTCCAGTCGGTCGGCGCGGGCCGCCTCGACGCGACGGCGCTCGTCCGCTTCCCGTGCTGGGCGTCCCCGCCCAAGGCGCCCGGTGCGCTGCGCGTGAGCGGCATCCAGGAAGGACCTCGCCATCGGCCGCCTCCTCGTCGAGCCGCCCTCGCCACCGGGCGAGGCGTCCACGTCGACCTCCGCTCCGGAGGAGACCGGGCTGTCGGAGGCCCGACGCGACCGCGGTCGAATCGTTGCCGCACCTGCATCCACCTGGCCCACCCCCGGGTGAAACCCGGGCACCCACTCCGCGCGGCGGGCGGCACTGGCCGGCTGGGCTCAATACGCTGGCGGACGTGCTGCTGAGCTGTGCGTTTGTCAACCTGAAGCCCGGAGTCGGGAAGACGACCAGTGCTGTCTGGCTGGCCCATGCGCTCTACGAGCTGGGACTGCCCCCGTTGCTCGTCGACAGCGATCCGGCCGGTTCCGCGCTGCGCTGGAGCGAACTCGCCGGCGGCTTCCCCTTCCCCGTGATCTCTCTTCCCGTGGGCGACGTGCACCGTCGTATCGACGACTTTCTCGGCGGACGGCAGGCCGTGGTGCTCGACGCCCCTCAGCTCGAGGACCACGCCCGCGTCGCCCGCGGCGTCATGCGCCATGCCGACGAGTGGATCGTGCCGGTCACTCCGGCCCCCATCGAGCTGGACCGGATGGCCCCCATTCAGACCGAGATGAGCGATGTGCAGTCCCTGCGCGCGAAGCCGGCCCGCACCGCGGTGCTGCTCAACCGCACCAACCGCCCCGACACCACCCGTACCGGTCCCGACGCCGACGCCCGGGAAGTCCTCGCGGAACGGGGATTCGACGTGCTCGACACGCAGATCGCCCGCCTCGACCTGTACTCCCAGTCGTTCGGCGGTCCGGTCCGCGTCCAGAAAACGGCCTACATGGACCTCGCGAACGAACTCCTCAAGCGTCAGGAAGGCGAATGAACCAACGCAAGGACAACTATCGCGCGGCCTTGCAGCGCGGTCAGGCGGAACCGCAACCCCACACGCCCAAGGTGACCACGCTGACCAGCAGGTATGTCCGGATCACCATCGAGCTCGATCCGGACCTGCAGCGCCACCTGGACCGGTGGACGGCGCCGACGGTCGCCCTGCTGACGAACACCGGTACGGCCGCCCTACGTGTCCTGACCGCGTTCGCCGCCGGCACGCCCTCGTCAGGCACGGGCAGCCGCACCTGACATGACTGTGGGCGTCGGCGAGCGGCTCAGGAACGCGCCCGCTGCTGCTTGTCCCACTGTGCCCGTGAGAGGGCGGTGGGCCGCGGAAGCAGGACGCCGTCCACGTGCAGGTCGACGTGCTCGTTGTAGAAGGCGACCATCCCCGCGATGGCGGAGCACGCCATCGTCGGGAAGTCGTACGCCCAAGCGACATCGTCATGGGTGACGGCCCCGCTCGCGAAGGACCAGTACCCGCTGGTCCTGCCCTTGTACGGGCACGCCGTCACCGTGTCCGAGAAACGCAGCAGGTCCCAGTCGACGAAGGCACGCTCCACGTAGTAACGGGTCGGCAGGCCGGTCTCGAAGAGCTTCACCGAGGACGGCGCATCCGCCAGGACGGTGCCGTCCACCTCGACGCGCACACTGCTGGACGAGCGCAACGCGTCCACCCGCGTATACGGGCTCCTCGGGTGCACGAAGACCTGCTCTTCCTCCTCGTACCACGCGTCGATCGCGTCCCACCGGAAACGGGCGGTGCCGATGAGTACCTCCGGGGCTCCCTCGGCCCAGACCCACGCCGCACCTTCACGGACCTCGGAGCCGACCCGCAGCGAGTGCCGCCGCGCGGGGCCGGGACCCAAGCGCCCCGTGCGGCCGTCGTCGGTCAGGACGCCCCCGGTCAGATCCCGCAGCGGAATGCTGTACTGCGGATAGCCGGGCCACTCCCACACGTACACCGCGCGCCGGGTGTCGAACACCCACTGACCGCCGACCTGCGCACGGATGCGCCGCGGCACCGGCTCGACATGTCCGACCGGGACGATGAGACCCGGGTAGTCCACACTCTCGTCCGTCATAGGCGATCACCTCAGTCCGCCCTGCCACTTCCGTACGCCCAGTTTCTCCGCCGGACGTGTGAACCGGCCACCGCAGGTGCCGATGTATCGTCCGCCCAGGTCACATCCCTGATGGGCGTTCCCCGATACGACGGACAGCCGTCCCACTCCCTTCACAGGGGCGGACGGCGTCATGACCGGTCACGCTGCCTCGCCTGGCCCCTCCATCAACATCCTCGCCGTCCCGCGGCTTCTGCCGATGAGCGACCGGAACAAGGATCCCGGGATCCTCCCCCTGCGCCACCAGCGTCCGAGAGAAGTGGCGGGTGGAGGAGACCTTCCAGGCCGGGAAAGGACCGGCGGGACTCGATGAGCACCAGGCATCCGGGCCGCTGACGCCGAAGGGAGGAATCCCCTCGGTGAAGCCCTGGGCATCACCATCAGCTACGAAAACGCAACGAGGGCCACGACCGTAAGGTCGAGGCCCTCATCCACGTATCGTCAGTGGTTGTGTCCGAGGGGGGACTTGAACCCCCACGCCCGATAAAGGGCACTAGCACCTCAAGCTAGCGCGTCTGCCATTCCGCCACCCGGACTAGGTGATCGGCCCCGGTCTCCCGCGGCGACAAAGAAAACAATACCAGGGGTTTGGGGTGCCTCTCACCTGCATATTCGGTGGTCAGCGGGGGTGGCGGGCGCACGGAAGCCGTTGGCCTGGCCGTGTGTACGTTCTGTCGTCGTTCGTGCACGTGCAGTACGTCCGGCGGATCGCCGGACGGCGTCCGGCTGCCGCGAAGAGGGTCGGGCTAGCTTCGCCTGCATGAGTGATCGCGGCTATCGGCGGCCCCGTGCGCTGTCCCCCTTGCGTGAGCATCTGCGCGATACGTTCTGGTTCGCTCCGACGGTCGGCCTGCTGTGCGCCTTCGCCGTCTGGTGGGGCGTCTCGACGCTGGATACGGAGATCATCGCGAGACTCCAGGGCGAGCAGGCGTACGGCGAGGTCAGTGATCTGATCAAGTTCGCCGACGACGCCAGGACCATCGTCACCACCGTCAGCTCGGCGATGATGACGTTCATCGGTGTCGTCTTCAGCATCTCGCTGGTGGCCGTGCAGATGGCGAGCGGGCAGCTCACCCCGCGGGTGGTGCGGATCTTCTCCCGGAGCCGGATCAGCAAGCTCACTCTGACCGTGTTCCTGGCGACGTTCTCGTTCTCGTTGCTGGTTCTGACCTCGTACGAGAGTGAAACCGATCCGAAGCGGGTCACGTCCGTGCCGCTCGTGCAGAGCATGCTGACGTTGGCCATGGTCGGCCTGAGTCTGTTCCTGTTCATCGCGTATGTGAGCGCCACGCTGCGGCTCATGCAGGTGGGGCCTGTGGTCGATCGCATCACCCGTGAATCCGTGCGGATGCTCCGGCGGATGCCCGGTGGAGAGCGGGACGCGGTACCGCTTGCGGAGGAGAGTGCGCGCGTCCTGTACGAGGGGCGGGCGGGGGTGCTGCGGGATGTGCATGTGGCGCGGGTGGTGCGGGCCGCTCAGCGGCAGGGGGTGGTCCTGCGGCTGATCCCGCGGATCGGGGACTACGTGGTGCCCGGGACGCCGGTGCTGGCCGTTCATGGTGAGGGCGCACAGTCCCGGCGGGCCTTGCGATACGCGCTCTCGGTGGGGGTCGAGCGCACGCTTCACCAGGACCTGGCGTTCGGGCTGCGTCAGCTGTCGGACATCGCGCTGCGGGCGCTGTCCCCAGCCGTGAACGATCCGACGACCGCCGTGCAGTGTCTGGACCGGATCGTGCAGTTGCTTGCTGCGGTCGTGCGTCTGCCGCTCGGGCCGGTGCATCACCGGGACCGGGCGGGGGCGGTGCGGCTGGTGCAGGAGGGGCCGGAGTGGTCCGACTTGGTGGATCTCGCCTTCGAGGAGATCCGGTGGTGCGCGACGAGGAGTCCGCAGGTGTCGCGGCGGATGCTGGCCGGGATCGATGACCTGCTGGTGTTGGCGCCGGAGGATCGGAAAGGCGCGCTGGTCAGGCACCGTACGCTCCTGGTGAGGGCAGTGGAGCGCACGGTGCCTGACATCGCCGAGCGGGAGTTCGCACTCGTCCCCGATCGTCAGGGGATCGGGTGAGGCAAGGGGCGTTCCCGGTGGTTGGTTCCCGGTGGCTACGGCATCAGGTGGTAGTCCGGGAAGTTGCCCGGGAGCCGCTCTCCGGGCGGGCCGTCCGTCACCGCTCTGACCAGCAGTTCGCCGCCCACGAAGGCGCCCCGCCAGGAGGCACCGAACCCCCCGAAGAGTTCCTCGCGGTCGCCGCGGGAGCGGGGTGTGCCGTGGCCGGTCTTGAATGCCCGGATCTGAGGGGCGAGGCGGGCGTACGTTGCCGGGTCGTCGGTCGACAAGGTGGCGACCAGGGCGCCGTTCGACGCGTTCATGGCTGCCAGGAGTTCGGCCTCCGTATCGACGAGGACGATCGTGTCGACCGGGCCGAACGGTTCCGCGTGATGGAGCGGCGACGACGGGGGCGGGTTGAGGAGGGTGACCGGGTGGAGGTACGCGCTGGTGTCCTGCCCGGGGAGGAAGTGGGCGTCGGCCGTCGATCCCCGGTGGAGCGGGACCGCGCCCCGGTCGATGGCCTCCGCGACCTGATCGGCCAGCTCCTTGGCCTTGGCTGCGTTGATCAGCGGGCCGAAGTCGAGAGTGGGGAGCGGGTCGGTGGGGCTTGCGACTGCCAGGGGGTGGCCCGTGCGGAGGGAGCGGACGGCGGGAAGGTAGGCCGACAGGAACGCGTCGAACGCGCTGCGCTGGACCACGAAGCGGGGGTACGCGGTGCAGCGCTGCTTGCCGTAGTCGAAGAGCTTCGGGATGACGGCGGTCAGGGAGGGCCAGTCCGTGAAGTTCCAGATGCCCCAGGTGTTGAGGCCCTCCTGTTCGAGGATGTGCCGTTTGCCGAGGTCGGCGACTTCGGTGGCGATGCGGGCCCCGGTGTCCCGGCCGCCGACGAAGGAAACGCAACCGATCTCGGCCGAGCGGACGAGGGGCGCGGAGAGTTCACTGCCGCTGCCGCTGACGAGGGTGAGCGGGATGCCCTCGCGGGCGGCGAGTGCGCAGGCCAGGGTGAGGCAGGCGACGCCGCCGTCGGTGGGGGTCTTGGCGATGACCGCGTTGCCGGCCAGGGCCTGGACGAGCATCGCGTGGACCAGCACGGACATGGGGTAGTTCCAGCTGGCGATGTTGGAGACCGGGCCCGGCAGCGGGGTGCGGTCGGCGAGGAGCCGGTCGATGTGGTCGACGTACCAGCGCACTCCGTCGATCGCGCGGTCCACGTCCGCCTGGGCGAGGCGCCATGGTTTGCCGATCTCCCAGACGAGGAGGAGGGCGAGGAGCTCCCGGTGTTGGGTGAGCGCGTCGAGGGTGGCGGATACGCGGGCGCGGCGTTCGGGGAGCGGGATGTGGCGCCAGGCGCGGTGCTGGTCGAGGGAGGCCCGGACCGCCTGTTGGGCGGTGGGGGCGTCCAGACGGGGCGGGCCGGCGATGGGCGTGCCGTCCACGGGGCTGGTGGCGGGGAGGGGGTGGCCGTCCTGCTGCCAGGATGCGGCCCAGAGGTTGAGGACCCGGTCGCCCCGGAAGGCCTCCGGGGCGGTGGTGAGGCAGCGCTGCCAGGCATCGGCCCAGGCGGTGCCCGGCTTGAGGGTGAGGGGTGGGGCGGGCGTGTTGTCGGACGTGTGGGTGGGTGCCATGAAGGTCTCCGCTCTCGGTGCACAGTCGGGGCGGGAGGTGGGATGGCTCGCTCGAACCGGACGGTAGTGAGTGGAGGTGGGGGGTCGGGGTGACGTTGGCTCAGGGTGAGGGACGTCATGGCCACGTGGTGAGGGGTGAGGGGTCGGGGCGGACCGGGTGGAGGTCCGGGGCGGGTGGTGGGGCGCCTGCTGCGGGCCTTTGCCCTACCCGCCCCTTCCCGAAAGCGGGGCTCCGCCCCGGACCCCTGCCCTCAAACGCCGGACGGGCTGGACGTGCCCGAGCGGTTGGAATGTTCCCCCAGCTTCTCCCGCACCAACCGCGCCGTCTCCGTCGGTGTCGCGCCCACCGCGACCCCCGCCGCCTCCAGTGCCTTCTGCTTCGCCTCCGCCGTTCCCGACGAGCCCGAGACGATCGCACCCGCGTGGCCCATCGTCTTGCCCTCGGGGGCCGTGAAGCCCGCGATGTAGCCGATCACCGGCTTGCTGATGTGCTGTGCGATGTGCGCCGCCGCTCGTTCCTCCGCGTCGCCGCCGATCTCTCCGATGAGGACGATCAGCTCGGTGTCCGGGTCGTTCTCGAACGCGGTCAGACAGTCGATGTGCGTCGTGCCGATGACGGGGTCGCCGCCGATGCCGACCGCCGATGTGAAGCCGATGTCGCGCAGTTCGTGCATCAACTGGTACGTGAGCGTCCCGGACTTCGAGACGAGGCCGATCCGGCCCGGTCCGGGGGCGATGTCGGTCGGGATGATGCCCGCGTTGGACTGGCCGGGGGTGATCACGCCGGGACAGTTGGGGCCGATGATGCGGGTGCCGTGGCTGCGGGCGTGGGCGTGAAAGGCGACGGCATCGTGGACCGGGATGCCTTCGGTGATGACCACCGCCAGAGCAATCCCCGCGTCGACCGCTTCGATGACGGCCGCCTTGGCGAACGGCGGCGGTACGAAGACCACGGTGACGTCCGCTCCCGTGGCGTCCATTCCTTCGCGTACGGAGCCGAAGACGGGAATCCCGGCACCGTCGATGTCCACGCTCCGGCCTGCCTTGCGCGGGTTGACGCCGCCTACGATCCGGGTGCCCGCCGCCAGCATCCTGCGGGTGTGCTTCATGCCCTCGGCGCCGGTCATGCCCTGGACGAGGACCTTGCTCTCCTTGGTGAGATAGATGGCCATGTCACGTCTCCTTAGGCTGCGGCTGCCAGTTGGGCCGCTCGGCTCGCGGCGCCGTCCATCGTCGTGGACTGCTCGACCAGGGGGTGCGCGTGTGCGTCGAGGATCGCGCGGCCGCGGGCGGCGTTGTTGCCGTCGAGGCGGACGACGAGCGGTTTGGTCAGGCGTACGGACTGCAGCGCCTGGACGATGCCGTCGGCGACCGCGTCGCAGGAGGTGATGCCTCCGAAGACGTTGACGAAGACCGACTTCACTGCCGGGTCGGAGAGGATGACGGAGAGGCCGTCGGCCATGACGGCTGCCGAGGCGCCGCCACCGATGTCGAGGAAGTTGGCCGGGCGGGCTCCGCAGCCGGCGACGACGTCGAGGGTGGACATGACGAGTCCGGCGCCGTTGCCGATGATGCCGACCTCGCCGTCGAGTTTGACGTAGTTCAGACCCTTGGCCGCGGCGGCCGACTCCAGGAGGTTGCCGTGGGGGTCGTCCTTCGCACCCCAACGGGACTGGCGGAAGCGGGCGTTGTCATCGAGGGTCACCTTGCCGTCGAGTGCGAGAATCCGTCCGTCCGTCGTCCGGACCAACGGGTTGACCTCGACGAGCAGGGCGTCCTCCCTCGTGAGGACCTGCCAGAGGCGGTGGAGTACGGGGGCGGCATCGGGTGGTAGGGCTGCCGCTGCCGCGATCTCCACGGCTTTCTTCTCAGTGACTCCTTCCACCGGGTCGACGGGGATGCGGGCCACTGCCTCCGGCCGGGTGGCGGCGACCTCCTCGATCTCCATGCCGCCCTCCGCCGAGGCGATGGCGAGAAAGGTGCCGTTCGTTCGGTCGAGTACATAGCTGACGTAGAACTCCTCCTCGATGTCGACGGGCTGGGCGAGCATCACCGTGCGTACCCGGTGGCCCTTGATGTCCATGCCGAGGATCTGGCGGGTGGTCAGTTCGGCCGCTGCCGGGTCGGCGGCGAGCTTCACTCCGCCCGCCTTGCCGCGGCCGCCGGTCTTGACCTGGGCCTTGACCACGACGCGACCGCCGAGCCTGCCCGCTGCCGCCTTGGCCTCGGCCGCGCTGTCGATGACCTCTGCCTGCGGTACCGCTATGCCGTGTTCTGCGAAGAGTTGCCGTGCCTGGTGCTCGTACAGATCCATAGCCACTCCCGATCGTGCCGATTGTGAAAGTGCCGCACGCCCCCTGGACACCACCCACCGGATGCGGGATAACAAGCTTCATACAGTATTCGTCGACTGTATGCAATGTACCGCGGGGGCACCGCAGTGGCTCCCCCCACTCCCCGACGAAGGGACAGGATCGCCATGCCCGAGGACAGCCAGGAACTCATTTCCGGTGGGCACTTGGTCGCCAAGGCGCTGAAGGCCGAGGGGGTGGAACGCATCTACACCCTGTGCGGCGGCCACATCATCGACATCTACGACGGCTGCGTCGACGAGGGCATCGAAGTCGTCGACGTGCGTCATGAGCAGGTCGCCGCGCACGCCGCCGACGGGTACGCACGGATCACCGGCAAACCCGGATGCGCCGTCGTCACCGCGGGGCCGGGGACCACGGACGCGGTGACGGGCGTCGCGAACGCGTTCCGCGCCGAGTCGCCCATGTTGCTGATCGGTGGTCAGGGAGCGCACAGCCAGCACAAGATGGGCTCGTTGCAGGATCTCCCGCACGTCGAGATGATGACGCCCATCTCCAAGTTCGCCGCCACCGTGCCCGATACGGCCCGCGCCGCCGACATGGTGTCCATGGCCTTCCGCGAGTGCTACCACGGGGCTCCGGGACCCTCCTTCCTGGAGATACCGCGCGATGTACTGGACGCCAAGGTGCCGGTGTCGAAGGCCCGGGTACCGGAGGCCGGGCAGTACCGGGCCTCGACCCGTGCGGCCGGTGACCCCGAAGCCGTCGAGAAGCTCGCCGACCTCCTCGTGCACGCCGAGAAGCCGGCGATCCTGTTGGGCAGTCAGGTGTGGACGACCCGCGCGACGGACTCCGCCATCGACCTCGTGCGGACGCTCAATGTCCCCGCCTACATGAACGGGGCCGGGCGCGGCACCCTGCCGCCCGGCGATCCGCACCACTTCCAGCTGTCGCGGCGCTATGCCTTCTCCAACGCCGATCTGATCGTGATCGTGGGTACGCCCTTCGACTTCCGCATGGGGTATGGCAAGCGGCTCTCCCCCGATGCCACGGTCGTGCAGATCGACCTCGACTACCGCACCGTCGGCAAGAACCGGGACATCGATCTCGGGATCGTCGGGGACGCGGGGATGGTCCTCAAGGCGGTCACGGAAGCCGCGAGCGGACGGCTGAACGGAGGCGCGGTCAAGCGCAAGGCGTGGCTGGAGGAGCTCCGCACCGCCGAACAGACCGCGATCGAGAAGCGGTTGCCCAGTCTGAAGTCGGATACGTCGCCGATCCATCCGTACCGGCTGGTCAGCGAGATCAATGACTTCCTCACCGAGGACTCGATCTACATCGGGGACGGCGGCGACATCGTCACCTTCTCCGGTCAGGTCGTGCAGCCCAAGTCGCCCGGCCACTGGATGGACCCGGGACCGCTGGGCACGCTCGGCGTCGGAGTGCCGTTCGTGCTGGCGGCGAAGCAGGCCCGGCCCGACAAGGAGGTCGTGGCGCTCTTCGGTGACGGCGCGTTCTCGCTGACCGGCTGGGACTTCGAGACGCTGGTCCGCTACAACCTCCCCTTCGTCGGCATCGTCGGCAACAACTCCTCGATGAACCAGATCCGGTACGGCCAGAAGGCGAAGTACGGGGACGAGCGCGAGCGGGTCGGCAACACCCTCGGCGACGTCCACTACGACAAGTTCGCCCAGATGCTCGGGGGTTACGGCGAAGAGGTCCGCGACCCCGCCGACATCGCGCCGGCACTGCGGCGGGCCCGTGAATCCGGTCTGCCGTCGCTGATCAACGTCTGGGTCGACCCCGACGCGTACGCCCCCGGAACCATGAACCAGACCATGTACAAGTAGCAGAGGAGCCGTTGGCATGACCAAAGCTCTTGAGGGCGTGCGCGTCCTCGACATGACGCACGTACAGTCCGGTCCCTCCGCCACCCAGCTGCTCGCCTGGCTCGGCGCGGACGTGGTGAAGCTCGAAGCGCCGAGCGGGGACATCACCCGCAAACAGCTGCGCGATCTGCCGGATGTCGACTCCCTCTACTTCACGATGCTCAACTGCAACAAGCGGAGCATCACGCTCAATACCAAGAGCGAGCGCGGCAAGGAACTCCTCACCGAACTGATCCGACGCAGCGATGTGATGGTGGAGAACTTCGGACCGGGCGCCGTCGACCGGATGGGGTTCACCTGGGAGCGGATCCAGGAGATCAATCCGCGGATCGTGTACGCCTCCATCAAGGGCTTCGGCGAGGGTCCGTACACCAACTTCAAGGCGTACGAGGTGGTCGCCCAGGCCATGGGCGGCTCGATGTCCACCACCGGCTTCGAGGACGGTCCGCCGCTCGCCACCGGTGCGCAGATCGGCGACTCCGGAACCGGAATCCACGCGGTCGCGGGCATTCTGGCCGCGCTGTTCCAGCGCGAGAACACCGGGCGGGGACAGCGCGTCAACGTCGCCATGCAGCATGCGGTGCTCAACCTCTGCCGGGTGAAGCTCCGCGACCAACAGCGGCTGGCACACGGGCCGTTGGCGGAGTATCCGAACGAGGACTTCGGCGACGAGGTGCCGCGCAGCGGCAATGCGAGCGGCGGTGGACAGCCCGGGTGGGCGGTGAAGTGCGCGCCCGGTGGGCCCAACGACTACGTGTACGTCATTGTGCAGCCGGTGGGCTGGCAGCCGCTCGCCTCGCTCATCGGACGGCCGGAGCTGGTGGACGACCCCGAGTGGTCGACGCCTGAGGCCAGGCTGCCCAAGCTCGACAAGATGTTCCAGCTCATCGAGGAGTGGTCCTCGACGCTCCCCAAATGGGAAGTGCTGGAGCGGCTGAACGCACACAACATCCCGTGCGGCCCGATCCTCTCCACCCAGGAGATCATCGAGGACGAGTCCCTGGTCGCCAACGAGATGGTCGTCCGGGTGGACCACCCGGAGCGCGGCACGTTCACCACCGTCGGCTCCCCGCTGAAGCTCTCCGACTCCCCGGTGGATGTGGTCACGTCGCCACTGCTCGGTGAGCACAACGAAGAGGTGTACGTCGGTGAGCTGGGCCTCGGCGACGAGGAGCTGCGGCTGCTGAAGACGAACGGAGTCATCTGAGCATGGTCGAATCACAGGACCGTGAGACCGTAAGGGCGTTGCTCGACTCGGTACGGGCCGCCGGACGCAATGCGCTCACCGCGCCCGAGGGCAAGATCGTCGCCGATGCGTACGGGATCGCCGTGCCGGGCGAGGAGCTCGCGCAGGACGTCGAGGAGGCGGTGGCCGTCGCGGACCGGCTCGGCGGACCGGTCGTACTGAAGATCGTCTCCCCCGATGTGCTGCACAAGACGGATGCGGGTGGTGTCGTCGTCGGGGTGGAGGGTGCCTCGGCGGTCCGGGCCGCGTTCTGCCGGATCATCGAGAACGTGCGGGCGTACGCGCCCGACGCGCGGATCGACGGTGTCCAGGTGCAGCAGCTGGTGCCACCCGGCCAGGAGGTCATCGTCGGCGCGGTCACCGACCCGACGTTCGGGAAGGTCGTCGCCTTCGGGCTCGGTGGCGTGCTGGTGGAGGTGCTGAAGGACATCACCTTCCGTCTCGCTCCGGTCAGTGCGGACGAGGCGCAGTCGATGCTCGACTCGATCGGCGCCGCGGAGATTCTGCGCGGGGTGCGGGGTGCGCCGCCGGTGGACCGGTGGGCGCTGGCCGAGCAGATCCGGCGGGTCTCCCAACTGGTCACGGATTTCCCGGAGATCGCGGAGGTCGATCTCAATCCGGTCATCGCCGCTCCGGAAGGTGCGGTCGCGGCGGACATCCGGATCCTGCTGTCGACGGAGGCGGTGGGGACCCGGCGTACGTACCCGCGCGAGGAGATCCTCGCGTCGATGCGCCGGCTGATGGAGCCGCGCTCGGTCGCCGTGATCGGCGCCTCCAACGAACAGGGCAAGATCGGCAATTCGGTGATGCGCAACCTCATCGACGGCGGATTCTCCGGGGAGATCCATCCGGTGAACCCCCGGACCGATGACATTCTGGGCCGCAAGGCGTACAAGAGTGTCACCGACGTTCCCGGTGAGGTGGATGTGGCGGTCTTCGCGATCCCCGCCAAGTTCGTGGCATCGGCGCTGGAAGAGGTGGGGCGCAAGGGGATTCCGAATGCGGTGCTCATCCCTTCCGGATTCGCCGAGACCGGTGAACAGGCCTTGCAGGACGAGATCGTGGCGATCGGCGAACGGTATGGCGTGCGTCTGCTCGGGCCGAACATCTACGGCTACTACTCGACGTGGCAGGACCTCTGCGCCACCTTCTGCACCCCGTACGACGTGAAGGGCGGGGTGGCGCTGACGTCGCAGTCCGGCGGGATCGGCATGGCCATCCTCGGCTTCGCCCGTTCCACGAAGACCGGTGTGTCGGCGATCGTCGGGCTCGGCAACAAGTCGGACATCGACGAGGACGACCTGCTGACCTGGTTCGGCGAGGACCCCAACACCGACTGCATCGCGATGCACCTGGAGGATCTCAAGGACGGGCGCGCGTTCGTCGAGGCGGCGCGCGCGACCGTGTCGAAGAAGCCGATCGTGGTACTGAAGGCCGGTCGTACCAGCGCCGGTGCGAAGGCGGCGGGATCGCACACCGGTGCGCTGGCGGGCGACGACGCCGTGTACGACGACATCCTGCGCCAGGCGGGGGTGATCAGGGCCCCGGGGCTGAACGACATGCTGGAGTATGCGCGGGCGCTGCCCGTGCTGCCGACGCCGAAGGGCGACAACGTCGTCATCATCACCGGCGCCGGCGGTTCGGGTGTGCTGCTGTCGGACGCGATCGTCGACAACGGGCTCTCCCTCATGGAGATTCCGCCGGATCTGGACGCGGCGTTCAAGGCGTTCATTCCGCCGTTCGGTGCGGCGGGCAACCCGATCGACATCACGGGCGGCGAGCCGCCGTCGACGTACGAGGCAACGATCAGGCTCGGTCTGGAGGATCCGCGGATCCACTCGCTGGTCCTCGGCTACTGGCACACGATCGTCACTCCCCCGATGGTCTTCGCGGAGCTGACGGCCCGGGTGGTCGCGGAATTCCGCGAGCGCGGGATCGAGAAGCCCGTGGTGGCGTCGTTGGCCGGCGACACCGAGGTGGAGGAGGCGTGCCAGTACCTCTTCGAGCACGGCGTCGTCGCGTACCCGTACACGACGGAGAAGCCGGTGGCCGTGCTGGGCGCCAAGTACCGATGGGCCCGTGCGGCAGGGCTGTTGGACGGTGATCGATGACCTGAGGGCGACGGCTCGAACCACGGGGTCTGCGGGGAACCGCTCGGCCGCAGACCCCGGGCGACGCGAAGTGGGAACGGACAGGGGGCGCTGGCCAGACTTCTTCCACGCGAGGGGTTCGATCGATCATGACAACGACTGACATCTCCACATCCGTCCCCTTCAGGGAGGTGACGGACCGCAACGGCCGTGTGTACCGGCTCGGCGAGACCGACCGGGACATCATGCGGCGACCACGCTGGACCATGGTGCTCTTCCCATGGATCGGCATGTTGGGCATCAGCTCGTCGGAGTACGCGTTCACCTCCGCCGAGGAGACGCTGCACGACGCGCACATGTGGGCCAGCGGCCACATCTTCTGGCTGATGGGGGTCTGGATCTTCTTCCAGGCAGCCGTTGCCTTCCCTGCCGGGAAACTCCGCGAGAGCGGAAGACTGCCGGCCAG
Organism: Streptomyces sp. NPDC057486; assembly: GCF_042802415.1. Lineage (NCBI taxonomy): Bacteria > Bacillati > Actinomycetota > Actinomycetes > Kitasatosporales > Streptomycetaceae > Streptomyces > Streptomyces sp. NPDC057486. The sequence continues at coordinate 37,937 of NZ_JBHVEE010000097.1, forward strand.
GAGCGCGATGCTCCTCGGAGCGCTGGGCACTCTGCTCGGCTACCTCTCGCTGGCGTACGCACCGCATGTCATCGTCGCCTACTTCGGCTTCGGCATGTTCAGCGGTATCGGCGCCGGTCTCGTCTACGCGACCTGCGTGAACATGGTCGGCAAGTGGTATCCGGAGCGCAAGGGCGGCAAGACCGGCATGGTCAACGGCGGTTTCGCCTATGGCTCGGTGCCGTTCGTGTTCCTCTTCACCTCGTACATGGATCT
>NZ_JBHVEE010000098.1:0-15571 GCF_042802415.1 Streptomyces sp. NPDC057486
GTCTCATCGACCCCAGCGAACTCGCCCGCTACGTCATACACGCAACGACAACAGACGATTGACCCGACACGCACCAGTAATTTCTCGACGGATCCTTTAAACGCCCTCTGAGAGGGCGTTTAGATATGATCTGCGGCGTTAAGTATGGTTCGCGGGTGCCAGTCTTGAGGCGTTTACCCCATGGGTGCACCTTCGCGTCCGCCGAGCCGCCGGCTCGGCCGCCCGCTTGCGCCGCTTCTCATGCATGAAGTCCGTCTGGTTTGAAGATAGGACAGAAACGCCCAGTAGCCAGCGGAACAGCGCCGTCCGCCGTGTCCATGATCACGCTACGGCGTGAGTCAGCGCAAGCCGTACCCCAGCGACCTGTCCGACGCCCGATGGGCCTTAATCGAGCCGACGTTGACGGCCTGGAGAAAGGCTCGGCTCGACCGTAGACCTACCGGCCAGCCGGCCAGGGTCGACTTGCGCGACGTATTCAACGCAATTCTCTACGTCAACCGCACGGGAATCCCGTGGAAGTACCTTCCGCACGACTTCCCGAACCACGGCACCGTCTACGCCGCCTGGCGCGATGAGGGAATCCTCGTCCAACTCAACTACGACCTGACCGGTCTCGCCCGCGTGAAGGAAGGACGCAAGCCCGAACCGACCGCGTCCGTGATCGACACCCAGAGCGTGAAGACCTCCACCAACGCACCCCTGACCAGCCAGGGAACCGACGCCGCCAAGAAGATCATCGGCAGGAAGCGGGGCATCCTCACCGACACGATCGGACTCATCCTCGCCGTGACCGTCACCGCCGCGAGCCTCTCCGAGAACGCAGTCGGAATCCAGCTCCTCAACCAGGCCAAAAAGACCTACCCGACCATCTCCAAGAGCTGGGTCGACACCGGCTTCAAGAACGCCGTCATCGAGCACGGAGCCAAGCTCGGAATCGACGTCGAAGTCGTCAACAGAAACCCCGGAGTTCGCGGCTTCCACGTCGTCAAAAGGCGCTGGGTCGTCGAGCGAAGTATTGGTTGGATCATGCTGCACCGGCGCCTCGCCCGTGACTACGAGACCCTGCCCACCAGCTCCGAAGCCATGATCCACATCGCCTCGATCGACAACCTCACCAAGCGCATAACGGACGAGACGACACCCACCTGGCGAGGAACCTACTAGGAGATAAAGGGCAATCCACCTAGATCAAACGCCCTCTGAGTTTTCGCGTGACTCCTGGGGCCTGTCCGGCGGATCTTGCCGGACTGGCCCCTGGTTTCGAGGAGGACTCAGCGCTTGAGCATGAAGGCGAAGTCGCCGGAGAGCTTGCCGCTCAGCCGGACTGCCGAAACGAGCTTCCCCTCCGTGATCAGTCTCTCGACCTCGGTCCGCGAAAGTCCGCATCCTTCAGCGATCAGTCGCACCGGCCGGACAGGGATCCGCGCCGCAAAGCGGACCGAGACGTCGATCACCTCGCGGTCCAGGTGATCCGATCCGCCGGTGTCGAGGCGCCAGGCGTTGTCCCAGTCGAGGGCGATGCGATTACGGCGCCGCACGACCGGATCCTGGAGCAGCTCGGCTGCCAGGCCAGGGTCGTTGTCATGCAGCCGGTCCAGCAGCTCAGGTCGTACGGAGCGCACGTTTATCCGCTCCAGGACCGTGAGCTTTGCCGTGTCCCCGCAAGCGGTACAGAGCACGAGGAGCCAGGCGTCGAGGAGCTTGTGGTTTGCGTTGACACGGAATTTACCGTTTGCCCGGAAGCGCTCGGACGCGCACGCGTGGCAACGGCGGAGAACGGTCGGCAGGTAGGTGGGTGCGACCACCCAGTTGCTGAGCACAGAAGACACCGGTTTCAGTGAGCCTTTTCGACTCCGCCGATGCTCCCGATCCGTCTTCCCGACCCGTTCCCCTCCGGACACCCGCCCGATCCCCGCGCCGTGTGCCGCCCGAGGCGCAGGACGTCACCGGGCTGTCTCCGGCACCTTCATGAGGGAGAAGAGGTTGTCTGCCGCTGAGCGGTGCTGCCGGGCCACCTGCGGGTGTCCCTGGGCCTCGGCGGTACGGGCCAGGCCCCACAGTGCGCACGCCTCGTCGTAGCGCAACTCCATACGGCAGGCGATCTCGTGGGCCAGCAGCTGTTGAGCCTGCGCCGTGTCCAGGTCGCCCTGCGCGTATCGCACGCGGCCGACCGCGAGGTGCACGGTGGCACGGTGGATATCGGCGGTACTGCTGGTGGCTTTGGCGAGTGCATGGTCGGCGCTGTCCGCCGCCTCCTCCAGTTCGCCCAGGCGCACCAGCACGTCGGCTCTTCGGGCGAGCACGAGCGGCAGCACGGAGGGCATGCTCATGCGCTGGCACCGTTCCAGCGCCGCGTCGGCCCGGGCGAGCGCCTCCTCGAAGCGGCCCAGGCCCTCGATCGCCTGGGAGAGATTGCTCAGCGCGTCCACGGAGAGCTGGATCTCCTTGATCGAGTCGAAGGTGGTCACCGCCCGCTGCGCCGACTCCGCCGCCTCCTCGAACCGACCGAGCCGCACCTGGGTCAGGCTCAGCGTGCTGAGCGTCGAGCCGGCGAGCCGGGTGAAACCGAGCTCCTGCGCACGTCTGTTGGCCTCCTGGTTCAGCCGCAGCGCGCGTTCCAGCTCGCCCATGCTGTTGTGTGCCTGCCCCAGCCGGGCCAGGCACTCCGCCTCGCTGTGCTCGTCCGCCATCTGCCGGGACAGCTCCACGGCTTCTTCCAGCTGGGTGACCGCTTCGCGCAGCTGCCCCAGCCGCCACTTGCCCATGGCCAGGTTCATCAGGTTCAGTCGGGTCAACGACTGGTTCCCGAGGCGCCGCGACGCGCTGACCCCCGTCTCCAGTGCCTCGTTCGCCCTGGCGTCGTAGCCGCGGATGCTGGAGTGGAAGCCCAGCTCACGCGGCAGCCGCGCGGCGTGCCACAGCAGTCCCTCCTGGTGTGCGGCGTTCACCGCCGCCAGCAGACTGTCACGGTGCTGGTCGAGCCACTGGAGCGCCTTGTCCTTGTGGTCGAACTCGTCGCCTGCCCGGACTTCCTCGTCGCGGTCTCCGAAGTGGCGCCGTCCGGGAAACAGCGTGTCGCACGTGCGTTCCGCCGTGTTCAGGTAGTAATCGAGCAGTCGCCGCACAGCCTGCCTGTCCTCGGGCGCCCTCTGATCCTGCGCGACGCGTTGCACGAAGCTGCGCACCAGGTCGTGTAGCGCGTACACCCCCGGCTCCCTGGCCTCCAGCAGCCGTACGTCGACCAGCTCTTCCAGTACGCCCTCGGCCGTCAGGACGTCCGTGTCCAGCAGTGCGGCGGCTTCTTCGGCGTCCAGATAGCGTCCGGGATGGTGTCCCAGGAGCCGGAAGGCCGTGCGCTGGCCCGGGGGCATGGACTGGTACGACAGCAGCAGCGCGCCCGCAACGCCCCTGCCCTCACTGGTGAGTTCGTCCAGGCGCCGGTCGTGGTCGCGCAGCCGTTCCACGAGTCGCTCGACGGTCCAGTGCGGACGGTTCGCCAGCCGGGCGGCGGCGATCCGGACCGCCAGCGGGAGCCCTCCGCACAGCCGCAGCAGCTCACGGGCCGCGTCCGGCTCCCCCTCCACGCGTGCGTCACCGAGGGTGGTGCGCAGGAGCTGGTGGCTGTCCAGCTCCGGAAGGGCGCCCACGGAGAGCCACTCGACTCCGTCCAGTCCGGTCAGTCGCGGACGGCTGGTAATCAGGACCAGGCTGTCGGAGGAGGCGGGGATCAGCGCCCGCACCTGCTCGGATGCGGCGGCGTTGTCCAGCACCAGCAACATGCGACGACCCCGCATGTAGGACTGCCACCGCGCGGCACGTCCCGCCGGCACCGTGGGTATTTCCTCGCTGGGGATGCCGGCGGTGGCGAGCAGGTCTCCTTGTGCGTGGAACGCGCTGAGCGGCGTCTGGCCCGGTGTGAAGCCGTGCAGGTCGATGAAGAGACTGCCTTGCGGATACTGCTCGGCCAGTTGATGGGCAGCCCGGACGGTGAGGGCTGTTTTGCCGCCGCCGCCCATGCCGTCGAGGGCCAGGACCGTCGGCGAGCCCCCCGGGGCACGTCGACCCGCATCGCAGATCCACTGCAACTCGGAGGTGCGACCGGAGAAGTCGGGCACGTCGAACGGCAGCGAGTGCGGAGCCTCGGTCACCCGGTGCGGGACACGGGACGCGGCGAGTTCCGGGCGGGTGAGCGACGGGTCCTGTCGCAGGATGCGTTCGTGCAGTCCGGTCAGCTCCGTGCCGGGGTCGATGCCCAGTTCGTCCGCGAGGTGCCCTCGGACATGGGCGAACTCGGCCAGCGCGGCGACCTGTTGGCCGGAGTGGTAGAGGGCGAGCATCAGCCGACTGCGCAGCGTCTCGCGCAGCGGATGCTCGTCGACGAGGACACGCAGCTCGCCCGTGATCCCGGCTGCCTCGCCCGCGTCGATGCACAGATCGTAGAGCTGCTCGGCGGCGGTGAGCCGCTGCTCCTCCAGAGCCGTCGAGGCGGCGTCGACCACACGGCCGCCGGAACCGGACAGCACCGGACCTCGCCACAGCGCCAGCGCCTCACGCAACTGTGCGGCGGCCCGCTCCGTCTCCCTCGCGTCCAGTGATTCCCTGGCCTGTCGCAATAGCTTCTGGTAACGCAGCAGATCGAGGTGCTCGGTGTCGACGACCGCGCGGTATCCGGGCCCGTCGGTGACGATGATGTCGGGGCCGTGCGGAATGCGGCTACGCAGTTTGGCAACCATCTTGCGCACCTGGTGCTCGGCGCTGTCCGGCGGTTCTTCGTTCCAAGCGGCCGCCACCAGGCGGGAGACGGGCACGACGCGCCCGGCCTCCAGGAGCAGCATCACGAGAACGCGCCGCTGCAGAGCCCCGTTGACCGATACGAAATCGCTGCCGCTGCGGACTTCCAGAGATCCCAGAACGGCGAATTCCGGTCTGGGATTCGTGTCTTCTTGAACATGTCCTGATATCGCGGCCCGCACCTTGGCCTTCCCCGTCAGCGATGAGACGGGACACACGTCACCGCCCGCGAGAGTAGATCATCTCTCGGTGTACATGCACCAGGCATGTTCGATCCCGTGTCCCGTCTCCGTTCCTTCGCCTCGGTCGGAACGAAAACGGTGTACGGGAAGCGGGCTCCATGAACCCAGGGATTGGCTACCAGTGCAACGTAATGCTGCCGTCGGCGTTGATCTCCTCGCGCACCGTCTCGACGTGGTGCTTCCAGGCCGGTATCTCTGCTTCGGCAGTCGCGCGGAGCCAGTCGGTGAAGGAGGCCCAACTGCGGACGGGAACGTCTGCGTGCGATACCGGGAACCGGCCTGGTCATCCCACACCGCCGCGAGAAAGGCCAGGCCGAACTCCCCGCGTGGAAAGAGGAACACAATGCCTCCCACCGCAAGGTCCGCGCCCGTGTCGAGCACGCCTTCGCTCGGATGAAGACCTGGAAGATCCTGCGCGACTGCCGCCTCAAGGGCGACGGCGTACACCACGCCATGCTCGGCATCGCCCGCCTGCACAACCTCACCCTCGCCGGGTAACGAAGAACCAGGCAGGTCAACGAACACGTTGTCGGCGTACAGGCAAACGTGCACAGTCAGGTACGCCCGAACGTACACAGGGGTCTCGGTGCGAAATGAGCTGGTCTCAAGACCATCAGGCGTTGCCCCGTGCCGTGGGGCAACCAGGTAAGACGACGCCATCTGGATCGCGGACTCTGGCGGTTGCGGTCCAGATGGCGTTCAGCGGGCGGTGGTTACTCGGCGAGCAGCTCGACCGGGATGTTGCTGCGCGTGGCGTTGGAGTACGGGCAAACCTGGTGGGTGGCCTCGATGAGCTCGCGACCGACTTCCCGGGGCAGGCTGTCCGGTAGCTTCGTCCGCAGGCTGACTTCGAGCTGGAAGCCTCCCTGCCCGTTGGGGACGAGGTCGACTTCGGCGGTGACCGACATGCCCGAGACGTCGATCTTCTTCTTCTGCGCCACCAGCTGCATGGAGGTGGCGAAGCAGGCCGCATAGCCCGCCGCGAAGAGCTGCTCGGGGTTGGTGCCGTCGCCGGTGCCGCCCAACTCCTTCTGGAGGGCCAGCTCGACGTCCAACTTGCCGTCCGAACTGAAGGCGCGGCCGTCGCGGCCGGTCGCGGTCGCGACGGCGGTGTACAGGCTCATGTCCTGCCCTTCTGGTAGACCGATCGGTCAATCTGTTTGGCGCACTCAGGGTATGGAGGTCAGGAGCCGCTCCCCATGGCTCACCGTCTCCGTTTCATGTCTGATCGTCTTGTGCATAGCGGCCTCGCGATACGATCTGGCGATGGACGTGCTCAGCGATGCGATCGGCGTCATGCGTACGGGGCGCCCGCATTCCAGTGAAATCCGCAAGCACGCTCCCTGGGGAGTGCGGGCCGAGCCGTTCTCCGGGGCCGGCTTCCATGTCGTACTGAAAGGGACATGCTGGCTGGTCCCGCCGGCGGGCGCCGCGATCGCCCTGAGCGTGGGCGATGTGGTGTGCCTTCCGCACGGCTGCGGGCACGCTCTGGCCGACAGCCCGTCGACGTCCCTGACGGGCGCACCCTCGGCCTCCCTGCGGGAGATAGCGCCGAGCGCCGACGACGGCGAGGAAGCCACGACGGTCCTGCTGTGCGGCGCATACACGCTCGACCAGACCCGGCCACATCCACTGTTCGAGGAACTGCCCGAGGTCATCCACCTTCCGGCACGTCTCGGCCACCGCACGCCGCTACATGCTGCCGTCAACCTGCTCGGCGACGAGATTGCCAACCCCGACCACGGAACCGAAGCGGTCGTGTCGGCCCTGCTGGACATCATGCTGCTGTACATCCTGCGGGCCTGGCTCGAGGAGCAAACCGACGACGGCCCGGCCACCGGGTGGGCCGCGACGCTGCACGATCCGGCGATCACCGCAGCGCTGCGACATATCCACCAGGAACCCGCCGGGCAGTGGACGGTCGAAGCGCTGGGCGCGAAAGCCGGACTATCGCGCGCGGCCTTCTCCCGCCGGTTCACCTCGCTGGTCGGCAAACCGCCGCTGGGCTACCTGACCTGGTGGCGGATGACCCTGGCGGCGCGACTGCTGCGCGACAGCGACAAGCCGGTACAGACCGTCGCGCAGCGCACCGGATACACCTCCGAATTCGCCTTCGCCAAAGCGTTCAAACGAGAGTACGGCTTGGCCCCCGGTCGGTACCGCCAGCAGTCGCGGAGGTAGTCCGGTCAGCACGCCGTGACGACCACGGCTTCCTGTTGGATGCCATCCTGATCTGCCGCTGACCGCTCGAAGTCCGTAATCGATCGGGCGCCGATCTCCCCGGGTTCGTTACTCTCTGCTATGCCGCTCACGGAAATACGGCCGTTGCTCCGTGAATACCGGCGATCTCAACACCACGGTCGCAATCTGACGGTCGCCACGGCGCGAGACCGTTAGCGCCGTGCACGTTTCCCCCGTAGCGCTCCACAATGGCTTCACCGGCCTGACCTCGGGGAACGCGCCCGTCCAGCAGTCCGGCAGGATCAGGCCTCGTGCTCGTACGGATGCTCTATCTGGTCACCACGCGGATCTTCGCGTGGCTTGTTCTGATGTGTCGATCCTCCGCAGCGAAGGAGGTGGAGATGCTGATCTTGCGGCACGAGGTCGCGGTGTTGCGCCGGCAGGTCGCCGCCCCAAAGCCCGGCTGGCCGGACCGGGCGCTGCTGGCCGCGCTCGCCCGGCTCCTGCCCCGGGTGCTCCGGGGCCACCGGATCGTCTCGGGGTCTCACCGGTAATGATGCCGGATTGAACGCTAAGAAATGATCTTGACTTGAGGGTCTCGGTTCTGTCACTGCCGGGACGGCTGCAACTCCTGTTGCCTAGCGTCACGAACTGTGACTGTTGAGTATCTTTCAGGAAATCAGATAGCCCGGTACGGGCGCTTCGTCGGGGAGCCGTCGGCACAGGAGTTGGAGGAGTTCTTCCGGCTGGACGCGGTGGCGTTGGAGCAGGCGGCGGCCAAGCGGCGTCCGCATAATCGCCTGGGCTGGGCGGTGCAGTGGGGCACGGTGCGGATGCTGGGGACATTCCTGTCAGAGCCTGCCGGGGTGCCGCCGAGGGTCACCGAGTTCGTCGCGGAGCAGTTGGGGATCGATGATCCGTCGTGTCTGAAGCTGTACCCGGAGCGGTTGCCGACGCAGCATGAGCATGCCCGGGAGATCCGGAAGCTGCTGGAGGTCCACGACTTTGAGGACGGTGACCTGGCGCTGCGGGAACACATAGCCGGGAGGGTATGGGTGTCAGGTGACGGACCGCGGGCATTGTTCGACCGGGCGGTGACGTGGCTTCTGCGGAACCGGGTGCTGATGCCGGGGCTCACGCAGCTGGCCCGCCTGGTCGGCGAGGTCCGTGCCGGTGAGCAGGCCCTGATCCACTCGGTGGTGGACGCCCCGGTGGATCCGGATTTCCGTCGAGAGCTGCTGGAGCTTCTCACCGTCCCCGAAGAGGTCACGCGGTCCGTGTTGGAGGGGTGGCGCAAGGGGCCGCGGCAGGTGTCGGGGCGGGGGCAGAAAGCTGCGCTGGAGCGGGTACGGGAAATCCATGGTGTGAAGTCCGGTGAGCTGGATCTGTGGCGGGTACCGCCGGTGAAGCTGGCGGAGCTGGCCCGGTACGGGATGAGTGCGCACGCACCAACGTTGCGCAGGCTGGCGGAGCCGCGGCGCACGGCGACGGTGCTGGCCACGATGCGGCACCTGGAGGGGGCCTCGGTCGATGACGCGCTGACGCTCTTCGATGTCCTGATGGCCACGAAGCTGCTGGCCCGTGCGGAGCGCGAGGAGGACAAGGCGCAGCTGAAGGGGCTGCCGCGCCTGCGGAAGGCCGCGGCGAAGGTTCGGGACGCGGTCTCGGTGTTCCTCGATGTTCCCATCGAAAGCGACGGTGGCGAGGGTGGCGAGGAACCGGTGTTGCTGAGTATGGCCCAGGGGTGGGAGCGGGTTGAGCAGCTCGTCACCCGCGAGGAGCTGGTCAAGGCGATCGTAGAGCTCGGTGAACTACTGCCCGAGGGCCCGGATGAGGACGCGGATGCCGCCTGGCGCAAGCAGTTGCTGGAGCGGTATGCGACGGTGCGGCCGTTCACCTCGCTGCTGGCCGAGGTGATCCCGTGGGGTGCGACGCGGGCCGGGGCTCCGATCGTTCAGGCCCTGCGGGAGTTGCCGAAGGTGCAGGCGCGGCGTAAGCCCGGTCCCGAGCACATCGATGCCTCGCTGCTGGACGGCACTTGGCGGCGCCTGGGGTTGGGCAACCCGCTGTTGACGCCGAACGGGGTGATCGACAAGCACGCGTGGACGTTCTGCGTGCTGGAGGCCCTCCATACCGCCCTCAAGCGTCGCGATGTATTCGCCGAGGGGGCGGACAACTGGGGTGATCCGCGTGCTCGGTTGCTGTCCGGGCCGGACTGGCAGGTCAACCGGCCCCGGGTACTGACCGCGCTGGAGCTCTCGGGCAGCGCCAAGGAGCACCTCGGTGAACTCGACGTGCTGCTGGACGAGATGTACGGACACGTCGCCGAGGGCCTGCCCCAGAACGCGGCAGTGGACATCGTGGACGGGAAGATTCGTCTGGACCGCCTGGAAGCGGAGCCCGAGCCCGCCGGGTACAAGCCGGTGCACGATGCGGTGCAGGCGATGCTGCCGAGGATCGACTACCCGGAGCTGCTGCTCGAGGTCCATGCCCGTACCGGCATGTTCGACTCCTTCGAGCACATCGGCGGGAAGGTCGCCCGACCCGCCGATCTGGATCTCACACTCACCGCGCTCTTGGTCAGCAAGTCCACGAACATCGGACTGGAGCCGGTCATCAAGCCCGGCGAGAAGGCACTGACCCGCTCCAGACTGACCGCCGCCGACTGGGGCTACTGGAACTTGCCCGGGGTGAGCGCTGCCTCAGGGCTGCTGGTCGCGCAGCAAGGCGGCATCGACCTCGCTGGCGACTGGGGCGGCGGCCATGTCGCCTCCGCCGACGGCATGCGCTTCACCGTCCCCCTGCGCTCGATCCACACCCGCCCGAACCGGAAGTACTTCACCGGGCGCGGCGCGACCTGGCTCAACGTCGTCTCGGACCGCGTGATGGGCCTGGGCGGCGTCGTCATGCCCGGCACACTGCGAGACTCGCTCGGCATCCTGGACGCGATGTTCAACCTCGACGGCCCAGTCCGCCCGGAGATCGTCATCACCGACACCGGTTCGTACAGCGACCTTGTCTTCGGGCTCTTCGCGATCTGCGGCTACCAGTTCTCCCCGCGGATCGCAGACATCTCCGACGCGCGGCTGTGGCGCCTGGACATGTCCAAGGACTACGGGCCGCTCCAGCCGGTCTCCCGCCAGCGCGTACAGGCCGAGCGGATCCACCAACACTGGGAGGACATGCTCCGGGTCGCCGGGTCCCTGCAGACCGGCAAGGTGCGAGCGTACGACCTGCTGCGGATGATGACGTCCGGCGACCGCATGACCGGCCTGGGCGACGCGTTCGCGCACTACGGCCGCATCTTCAAGACCCTCCACCTGCTCCAGTTCATCGACTCCGAGGCATACCGCCGCATGATCGGCGCCCAGCTGAACATCGGCGAGGGCCGCCACGCGCTGGCCCGGAACATCTTCTTCGGACGGCTCGGTGAACTCCGCCACGCCTACCGAGAGGGCATGGAAGATCAACTCGGGGCCCTGGGCATGGCCCTGAACGCCGTCGTCTGGTGGAACACCCTCTACATGGACGCTGCCCTCAAGGAACTGGAAGCCAGCGGCCTGGCCATCTCACCGGAGATCCGTTCCCGGCTCTCCCCGCTGGTCCATGAGCACATCAACTTCCACGGCCGATACCCCATCATCCGCAGCCACAGTGACGGCTCGCTCCGAGCGCTGCGCGACCCACGCTCCGTAGAGGAGTAACAGCCGGCATGACCCGCCGGCAAAAGGGAAGGGGCGCAACTTCCGGGACTGGGCGCGCTCCATACCTGTGGACGAGCAGAGCCTCGTGCACCGGCGGTCGGCCGTCATCTCCGACACCCAGCACGCGATCCTGCAGGCCATCGTCGCCGGGGAGACCGACAAGTCGATCGCCTGCAAGCTGGGAATGAGCCGCCGCAGCGTGGCCGTCCATGTACGGTGCGCCTCCGAGGAGTTGGGCAGCCGCAGCCGCAGCCGCGGCCAGCTCGGCTACCTCATCGCCACGTCCGGGGTGCTCGACACCCCGGGCTGACTCGCCGCCCGGCCCTCGCCACGGGGCCGTCCACCCCGTGCGCCAACGGCGCCCGCAGCGGCCTGCCGCGCCCCCGCCCAGGCGGCAGCCCTCATCTGCCGGGCTACGGCCGCGCCTCCGCCCCTGCCCCCGCGTCCGCGCCGGCCGACTCCGTGTCGCCCGCCGCTGGCTCGGGGCGCGTGCGCGCGGCGCGCAGGGTCAGCGCGGCGGCGGCGACCATGCCCACCACCGCGATGCCCGCACCGGACAGGCGCAGCGCCCCGACCGCGCCGAGGCCGGCCACCAGTGGTCCGCCGAGCGCGGTGCCCAGGGGCACCGACAGCACCCGGACGGCAGAGCTCGCCGCGAGGGCCCGCGGCAGCAGCGCGCTGGGCGCCGAGCGCTGGAAGAGGGTGGTCGACAGCGACGAGTACGGCGGCCAGAGCAGCCCGGCCATCCCGAAGCAGACGACCGACACGGCCGTCGGGGCACCCAGGCCCAGGGGGAGCATCAGCGCGCCGAAACCGATGACGATGCCGATACCGCTCCAGGGAGCGGACGGAGGCATAGCGGGACCGGGCCAGCAGCATCGGGGTGGACGTGCCGTCCTCGGCGTCGTGTGTGAGGGCGCTGTGGCGGAGCCGGTGGAGGGTCCAGCCGTCCAGGTCCTCGATGTCTTCGGGTGAGGCGAGTGGGTTGGCGAGCAGCCGGGTGTTCTCCTCGAAGATCTCTTCGGCCCGGCGGTAGGAGAGCCGGGCCCTGCCGGTCTCCGGGCACACGTCGAGCGTCGGTGTCCCGGCCGGGGCCTTGCGGTCGGTGAGGAACAGGGGGCCGCGGGTACGACGGGCGATGAGCCGGGGCAGGAGCTGGGCGGTGCCGGACTGCCAGTGAATCCACTCTGTCGCCCCGCCCTTGGCGGTGATCTTCCCACGCTTGTCTTGCGGGTAGAGGTCTTCCACGTTCAGGCACAGCACCTCGTCGGCGCGGGCCGCGGACTCGTAGAACATTTTCCAGAACGTCTTCTCCCGCAGGGCGACGTCCAGGCGCCACAGGGCGGCGATCTGGTTCTCGGCCAGGGCCTTGGTGCGGTCGGGCGGTGCCGGCCGCCGCTCGATGCCGATCGTCGGGTCGCCTTCGATCCAGCCCTGGCGCTGCCACCAGCCGATCCGGTGAAGAGCACGAATCCGGGGCCGGTCAGCGTTCTCGCATTCGGGTCCACCACCAGCCGAACATCGCCAACTCGCTGTTGTCGGGATCGGGCAAGGTCCGGCGCTCGAGTTCCTTGTCGATGCGTGTGATCAGCCGGCCCAAGTCCCGTTGCGCTGCGGGAGGGAGACACCGCATTGCCCACTTGAGGTCGTCACGGGCGTCTCCCACCCCGGGCGACTCGAATGCGGAGGCGTCCAGGTAGCGTCCCGGCTGCCTGAGGGCTTGCTCGAGACGCGAGAGGGCATAGGCGACCGCGTTGGGCCACATCTCCTGGTCTTCGACCCGGCGGATCGCTGCACGCGTCCGCGCGGAGACCCCGCGGACTCTCAGGACCGAAGACTGCCATCGTGGCCGCCACCGCGCCGCGCGGACGGCTTTGGGACGCCTACGCGGCATCGTCCTTTCGGATCAGCATGGGGTCACCCTGTCACGGCTGGGGACGTTCGTGCGCCCTGTCGTGCTGACGCCCGACACCTCGACGTCCCGAAGTTGCTGCAGCGGCAGCGGAGTTGGTGCCTCGATCCGCGTATCACCCACGCAGATTGTCGTGTTGCTGACAATACGCACAGGCCCCTCTAGCATCGTGCCCAATTGTAGGAACAAGTGTTCGCAGAGGGGCATGAATGCGGAAGATTCAATTTCTGAGACGCTTACGAGAGACGGCGGTCCTGCTGTCTCTCGCGCTCCCGGTAGGGCTGCTGGGTCTGCCGCCCTCGGCGGCGTCCGCTGCCGAGCAGGTCCGGGTGCCGCCGCCCGCATGCGCGGGCATGACGCCGCCGAGCGAGGACGGCAACTCGGTCGACGACGAGAACCACGCCTCCATCCGGCTCGAACTGCCGGCCTCCGACGAGGAAATCCCGGTCGACGAAGAGGGCAAGGTCGACCTCAGCGGCTTCCTGCACAAGCAGGCCACCATGGTCGACCTGTCGATCGGCAGCGACATGGTGACGACCGACTTCACCCTCGGCCCGCCCCCGGAGGGCGAGACGAACTGGTCGGCGTCATGGACATCGCGGTTCCGCCCGCCGCAGCTCGGCAAGACCCTGGTCTGCGTCCGCGCAGAGCGCGAACCCGGACGGTACGCCCGGATCCTGCGCGAGTTCACGTTCGTCGACAACATCGCGCCGAGCAACGTCACCGGGCTGAGCGTCGGCAACATCACGCACAACTCGGCCACGGCGAGCTGGAACGCGGCCACCGACAACTACGGCCTGGCCGGCTACGAGGTCCGGGTCGACGGCGGCCCGCCGATCCGCACCAACGTCGGCACCCGCTCGTACACCATGACGGGCCTGCCCCCCGAGAGCGAACACACCGTCTCCGTCGTCGCCGTCGACCTCGCGGGCAACAAGTCGGCCACACCCGCCACGAAGACCTTCCGCACCGCGGCGACTCCGCCCGACGCCGACCCCGAGCTGACGCTCGAGCCGGAAGAGGGCAGCGCCCTGGCCAAGTGGCAGCCTGACCCCAACGGTGACCACACCTACCGCGTCTCCCTCGACGGCCGGCTCTACGAAGAGTTCTCGATGGCGGAGTACTGCGTGGACGCCGCGGGCAACCCGGCGAATCCGTGCACGGCGCAGGACGTCATCGAGTTCACCATCGAGCCCCTCGAAGCGGCCACCTCGTACACGCTGCGGGTCGACGCGATACAGGAGGATGGCACGCCCTGGCGGGACTTCAGCGGTGGCTTCACCACCGACACCGTCGCCCCCGCGGTGCCCCAGGAAGTCACGCAGCAGACCTCCAGCGACAGCTCGCAGTGCGCCGCGCAAGGCGGCGACTTCTACATCGCGGAGAGCGTGCGCTCCAGCGTGACGGTGCCCGAGGGCAGCACCCAGGTCTTCCCCGGCTGCTACACCGCCGCGGACGCCAGCTGCGTCGAGGACCACATGCCGCCCGACGAGGACGAGAAGTTCGACTGCTCGGACGACGTCACCGAAATGCTCCACGACCTGGCATCGCCCGGAGGCGGACCGGCGCTTTCCCCGCTGAGCAGCTCCACCAGCGAGGTGAAGCCGCTGTACGATCCCGGCAACCCCATCCAGCCCGTCGTCTGGTGCCTGGAGAGCCGCGCCTGCACGCTGCTGCTGGCGCCGCCCGCCACGGCGGCGGCGACGGCCGCGACGTCGAGCGTCGTCGCCGCGGTCATCTACTGGATCGCGGTGATCGCCGGGGCGATCGTCGTCGGGGTCGCGCTGGGGCTGATCTGGGCCATCATCGACGCCAGTCCGATAGCCATCGGCGGCCTCCTGGAATATCCGATCGACTACACCGACGACTTCAACACCTATGACGACTGGGGCCTGGAAGAAGGGCAGTGGTACCACAGCCTCGCGGCCTACGCCCAAACCATCAAGACGACCAAGGACCTTACCGAGAAGTACGACCTGCCCTTCGCCTGGACCAGCGGGGACGACGCGGACCTGCGGGCCAACATCGACCAGGCGTGCGCGGCCCAGAAGCAGGCCAGCTCCAGCACCGCCCCCTGCGACGACAACATCGCGTTCTACGTCCCGGGCGGCCGGAACCACAAGTTCAGGCCGATGCAGGAAACCGGCAAGCACATCGTCGAGGCCATGGGTGACGGCCGCTGGCCGCAGCCTGCGGGCCGGGCCCAGTGGTTCGCCCCGGCGCGCAGCATCAACGGCCAGGCCGCGATGAACGCCGGCTACGACCGCAACTGGTACTACACCAACCCGAAGTTCGCGGGGAATGCATGCCTCCCACGGCCCGTGGTCGGTTCCGGGAAGACCTGCGACGAGTTCCCGTTCTGGGCGACGGACCAGGCGGTCGACCTGTCGGGCCTGACCGCGGACGTGCGCCACGTGCCGAGCACGGAGTCGCGGCCGCAGGGCAACGACATCAGCTCCTTCAGCAACAAGTGCAAGGTGGACGACGGAGAGCGGTACATCGTCCTGCCGATCAAGCCGTGGGTCGCGGCGAACGCCCCGAGCTTCGGCTTCCGCGTGAACGGCAGCGGCGCCAGCCTCTGCATGGAACCGTCGCTGTAGTGGCGCAGGGCCCGGGTCTCTTCCCGGGGCGCCGCTGGTTGATCCGGGCCTGTGATTGATCGGGCCTGAGATTGATCGGACTGTGCGTGATGTCGGCCTTCGAGACCCGGCCCCGGGTCTCGAATGCCGACCCCGTGCGGG
>NZ_JBHVEE010000098.1:15581-37942 GCF_042802415.1 Streptomyces sp. NPDC057486
TTTGTGGGTGGGCCGGGGCTGGGGGGGGGGGGGGGTTTTTTTGGGGGGGTTTTTTTTTGTGGGGCTTTTTTTTTTTGTGTTTGTGTGTTTTTGGCGCCCCCCCCCCCCCGCCCGGGGCCCCCCCCCCCCCGACCCCGTGCGGGGGAGACCGACCCCGTGCGGGGGAGAGGGCGGTGCGGATGCCGGTGCAGGAGTGCCCGCACGGGGCCCAGTTCAACCGACGACATCTCTTCTCGGGCCCGGCCCGTCTACGCTGCTCGGGGTATCTCCTACGCAGGGAGCGCTTGCCATGCTGGACGACATCTCCGTACTGCGTGCCGCGGCGGCGGACTACCGGGCGGCGGCGACCGCCGCGGGCCTGCCCTGGGACGACCCCGCCGTTCCACCGGAGCCACAGGCCCCGCCGGAGCTGGTCCACCGCGTGTTCGACGTGGACCACGTCGCCGACCAGCTCACCTGGCTCCACGGCCAGGGATGGCAGGAGCGCCGGCTGCTGCCGAACGGAGGATGGCTGCTCCCCTGGCCGACCGACGCGGACAAGGCGAACGAGGCGCTCGACAACCTGTCGCTGTCGATCGGCGTGCCGTTCCCCTGGCGGCATCAACTGCCGCTCTTCCACTTCGAGTTCCTCGTCTACACCTTCGTCCTGGCAGGAAAGCACGAAGGCGAGATCTGGCGGTACGAGACCGCCCCGGACGCCTGGGACGCCGTACGCGCGGCCCCGAGCCTCGCGGCCCTGTTCACCGAGTGGACCAAGGGGCTCGAAGCCGGCGTGGTCTACCTCAACGACCTCGACGGCTGCCTCGCCGTAGGCGAACGCGGCCGCCGCGCCGTCCACGCGCTCCTCGACCACACCCCTGCCCTCGACCCGCTCGCTTTCCCCGTCTCCATGCCGGAACAACCGCTGCTGCGGCAGCGGCAGGCCGAGTACGGCGTCGACATGAGCCGCGTCAGCCAGGAACGGGGCTTCGAGAGCTTCGAGGCACTGAACGAGGAGATCGACGCGGTACGCGCCGGCCTCGGACTTTGAACCGCTCCGGATCGACGGAAGCCCAATACGTCGGCTACGGCCCACCTCGGGCCGGCCCGTAGCCGCAGTTACGGGCCGGCCCTTGTCCGGCGGGTCCGTTCACAGCTCCCGCCGCGACGGTGTCCTCATCTTCGCTGTCCTCCTCCGGACCGCGGAGAACCTCACGGACTACCCCCGGGCAGTCCTGCGGCGGCGCGTCCACCACACCAGGGCGCCACCGGCGGCTGCGAGGGCGGCGGCGATGCCTGCGATTGTGCCCCGAAGTCCTAGCTCAGACACCAGCCGCAAAGTAGGTGGTCAGGACTTCGCGGCGGCGGTCTTCTTCGGCTGGCGGGGCACGGTCTTGGTCTTGTCGAGGTGCCCGTACACCGTGGAACGGGGCACGTTGAACATGTCGGCGATCTGCTGGACGGTTTTCTCCCGGGCGTCGTAGAGCTGCTGGGCGAGCTCGGCCTGGTCGGCTGTAAGCTTCGGTCGGCGCCCGCCGACCCGGCCGCGGGCCCGCGCGGAGGCGAGCCCGTCGTTCGTGTTCGCCACGATCAGCTCTCTCTGGAGCTCCGCGAGCACGCTGAGCATCCCGAACATTGCCCGGCCCTCCATGGTGGCGGTGTCGATGCCCTGTTCGATGACATGCAGCCCGATCCCGCGCTCGCGCAGCTCGGCGCCGAGGGTCACCAGGTGCAGCACTGAGCGGGAGAGCCGGTCGAGCCGGGTGACCTTCAACGTGTCGCCCTCGCGCATCAGCTGCATGACGAGATCGAGCTTGGGGCGGGAGGCTTTTGCGCCGCTGGCGACGTCGATGTGGATGTTGTCGCGGTCGACGCCGTTGCGGAGAAGCGCGTCGATCTGGTGGTCGGGGTTCTGGTCGGCCGTTGAAGTGCGGCAGTAGCCAAGGAGCATTGTCGGAAACTACCCTGCCGACCGTTCACCGACGTTGATTTCCGACGCGAGTTGTCGACAGTGCCCACCTGCGAGTTCTCGATCACGCGCGTGAGTGTCGGCAGACGGTCGTTTGCCGACACTCGGCACGGCGGGCGCAAACCCTTGGGACGTTCGTGATCATTCCTTAGCGTTCAATCCAGCAGCATTACCGGCGGGACCCCGTCTCCCCGCGCACCCTGCTGGCCTGGCACCAGCTCCTCGTGAAGCAGAAGTGGACCCAGCCACCCTCCCCGGGCCGCCCGCCACTGTCCGACGAGCTGCGCGACCTGATCATCCGGCTCGGTGCCGAGAACTCCCGGTGGGGGTTCCGGCGGGTGCACAGCGAACTGCGCCGGCTCGGACACCAGGTCAGCGCGGCGACCGTCCGCCGCGTCCTGCGCGCCGCCGGGCTCGGCCCAGCACCGCGCCGACGCGCGGCACGCCGTGAGTGGACCTGCTTCCTCAAGGCCCAGGCCGGCGGCCTGCTGGCCACCGACTTCTTTCATGTGGACACCATCAAACTGCAGCGGCTGTACGCCCTGTTCGTGATGGAGGTGCGCACCCGCACCGTGCACGTCCTCGGCGTCACCGCCCACCCCACCGCCGCCTGGGCCACCCAGCAGGCCCGGCAGCTGCTCTGGCAGCTCGGCGACCGCGCCGCCGACCTCACCCACCTGATCCGGGACCGGGACGCGAAGTTTACCGACGCCTTCGACGCCGTCTTCGCCGGCGAGGGCATCACCGTGGTCAAGATTCCTCCCCGCAGCCCGAACTGCAATCCCCACGCGGAGCGGTTCCTACGCTCGGTGCGGGAGGAGTGCACCGACCGGCTCCTGATCTTCGACCGCGGCCACGCCGAGAAGATCCTCCACGACTACGCCCAGCACTTCAACCGGCACCGGCCCCACCAGGGCCGGAACCAGCTCGCACCTCACGACGACCCCGATGTCATCCCCCTCCCGACGGCCCGGACCGAACGTCGGCAAGCCGTTGCCGGCCTGATCAACGAGTACCACCGCGCAAGCTGACCATCCGACAAACCATCAGGCCAGAGACAGTGAAGCCATTCTGGAGCGCTACGAGCGCCAATCCACAAGCGCCGTCGCTCGACGCGAGCGATCTCGGCCAGTACGTGGGACGACAAGCCAGGCACTGTGGCTCTGCGTTCCCACTGCTGCAAGGGCCGTGGCAGGTCACGACGGACCCGCGAAGGGCGCCTACGAGGCATGAGCCTTTCGTGTCTTGAACATGGCAACCATCATGCCCGCCGTCACGACACCCGTCATCCCCTTGCCGCGGAGGCCCGTGCTCTGCAGCTGTAGTGGGCTCTCTCGGGGTCTCACCACGGCCGGTCGGCGGTGCGGCTGGCGAAGGTCGCCCGCCTGCCGGTCGTGGCTGCCGTGGCTCCCGGGAGGGCGGTGACACGGCGCCGTTCCGAGAGCTTCAGGACGCTGGCGCCATACAGGGTCGGCCTGGGCGCTGCGGACTCACTCTCGGTGCCGGGTGGGGTGCCTGGGCGGTGGCTCGCGAGCGGGCGGCGTGTTCGTCACCTGGTTGGCCTGCGGCCGTCTCTTCTGCTGGCGTCTGGTCGGTCATTAGGGGCGTGGTGAGTGGTGTCCGGTGCGGCGCCGGAGCTCTGCCGGTCTTTGTCCTCACTATCGAGCTGATGGTCCGGTACTCGCCATGACCGTTTGCGTTCCGGGTGGGGGCTGGTGGGTGACCGGTGGGTGGCTGGTGAGTCGTCAGGTCCTGGTCGCGCCTTGTGGTTTTTCCTACAGTTCGCCCTACAGTCGCCCCTACACTTTGCTCTGCAGTGATCGCTGACGGGATGACCGGTTGCCGTGCAGGTCAGCGCCCGCTTCGAGGCTTGCCCGCCGCTCCGACACCCCTTCACCGACTGTTTGTCGTCGGCGAAGGGGACTTGAGGAGATGCCACTTCCCTCGGCAAGCGAGTGCTTCCGGGGATGGTCACCGCGACGGGAAGAATTTCCTGATGATCATTTTGCCCCACGGAGGTCGCCAAACCGTCTGATCTGTGACAGGTGTCACAATCAGCCGTCGCCTTTTGGGTGACATGGTGGGCTCGTGCTGGACGACACCGACCGCGCGATCATGCGCGCACTCACCCGCGACGGGCGGACGCCCTACACCACGCTCGCCCGTGAGCTGGGTGTCTCCGAAGGGACCGTACGGCAGCGGGTGGCCCGGCTCCAGGAGAGCGGGGTGCTGCGGATCGTCGCGCTGTGCGATCCGCTCCGGCTGGGGCATCAGGCCGTACGGCTGATGATCCAGGTCCGGGACCTCACCCCGAAGGCGGTGGCGAAGACCCTCTCCGGGATGCCGATGATCAACCACGTGGCCCTGTGCGCCGGGAGTCAGGACATCTTCCTGGAGGGCACCTGCCGTGACCAGGCGCAGCTCGTCCAGCTCCTGGACGACATCAGGATGCTGCCGGGCGTGTCCCGGGTGCAGGTGCTGCTGCTGCTGGAGCTGTTCAAGGACTACACCTGGCAGGGGCTGGCGACCGCCGTGGGACAGGGCGTGGCTGAGGAGTAGCCACCCCCCGGCGGCCAGGAAGGGCGCGACCGGCGACCGGCAGGCCCCATCGGCGTCTCCCCTCACCCCGGCAGGATTCGCTTCTCCGGACGCGCCGGGACCTCCCGGAACCCCGCCCAGAGATATGAGTCCTTGATGACCTCCAGCACGGTCAGCGCCTCCGCGTGCGCGACCCCGTTGACCCTGCGGACGCGTTCGGTGAGCAGTTCCGCGAGGTGTCCGAGGTCGCGGCAGCGGACATCCACGATCAGGTCGTACGGGCCCACACAGGAGGCGACGTACATCACCTCCGGCATCCGGGACATCTCCCGCGCCACCAGAGCCACCGGGATGTGATGGACCCGGACCGCGAGATGGACCTCCATCTCGCCCATCCGCACCGCCTCCGTCATACCGACGACCTGGACCACGCCCTTGCGCTGGAGCCGCTGGTAGCGAGCGCGCACCGACGCCTCGGAGAGGCCCACGGCCCGGCCGATCTCGGAGAAGGAGGCCCGGCCGTCCACCCTGAGCTGGTCGATGATCTGCCGGTCGAGGTCGTCGAGCACCGGGAACCTCCAGGCGGCCGTGGGGGTGGAAGGCGGGGGAAAAGCGCGGCACACGCGGGGCGGCCACCCGGGCCGATACGTGCTCCATGCACCTTTATCCTCTCCCGTCATCGCTGTCAATGTCGTCGATCACATCTGTGCGGCGCTGCGATACACGTGGAAATCGGCCGCGTTTTCCACGGGTTTCGTTGCGGGCGTGTCTTTCCGGTCGTCGCCCGTTCCTCCACGATTTTCCCATCCGACACCTCAGCGCTGGGACCGGCGACCGGCCCCGCTCCGCACAAGGAGTTTCCGCACATGCGACACACCATCCCTCCCCTCGCCCCGACGCCCCGGCGGACCTTCCGGTGACGGTCACGGCGACCACCGCCGGCACCGCCGCCGGGCGGAAGGGCGCGGGCCGGCCCAGGTCCGGGCAGGCGTCCGGAGGCGGCACGGCCGGGCCGCCGCGCGCCCGCCGGGCCGCGGTGACGACGCTGCTGCTCGCCCCGGCCGGGATCACCGTCCTCGGCCTGGTGCTGGTGCCGATGCTGCTGGTGGTGCGCAACAGCTTCGCCGCGGCGGACGCCTACGGCGGCATCCAGGGCGGGTGGACCCTGGCGAACTACCAGGACCTGATGGACCCCGTCTATCTCAAGGTCTTCAGCTACAGCCTGGGCATGGCCGCCCTGAACACCGCGGTCTGCCTGGTGCTCGGCTATGTCGTCTCGTACTACCTGGCCGGCCGGTCCCCTCAGCGCCAGATGCTGCTGCTCCTGCTGATCATCGTGCCGTTCTGGACCGACTTCCTGGTCCGAACCTTCGCCTGGATCAATCTGCTCAGCCCCGGCGGCCCGGTGAACAGCCTGACCGACGCCATCGGGCTCACCAGTGGCAACACCCAGTGGATCCCCAGCCAGGGCGCGTCCTTCGTCGGCCTGGTGTACGCCTTCCTGCCCACCGCGATCTTCCCCATCTACGCCTCGCTGCGCGGCGTGGACGGCTCGCTCGGCGAGGCCGCCCGCGACCTGGGCTGCGGCTGGTGGCGGGTGCACACCCGGGTGCTGCTGCCGATCGCCCGCCCCGGCATGCTCGCGGCGGCGCTGCTCACCTTCATCCCGACCCTCGGTGTGTTCGTCATCCCTGTACTGCTCGGCGGCGGACGCGACCAACTGGTCGGCAATCTCATCGTGACCCTCTACACCGAGTTCCGTAACCAGCCCATGGGCGCCGCCGCCTCGGTCGTACTGCTGCTGCTGATGGTGGCGTCGATGGCGGTGTTCGGACTGGCCGCCCGGCGGCTGAGGAGGAAGTCGGCATGAAGCACGCCCTCGACAATGTGACGTCCTGGCTGGCCCGTGGCGTCATCGCCTTCCTCTACATCCCCATCGTCGTGGTGGTGGTGCTGTCCTTCAACGACTCCGAGGTCACCTACAAGTGGGAGGGCTTCAGCACCCGCTGGTACGG
Organism: Streptomyces sp. NPDC057486; assembly: GCF_042802415.1. NCBI lineage: Bacteria > Bacillati > Actinomycetota > Actinomycetes > Kitasatosporales > Streptomycetaceae > Streptomyces > Streptomyces sp. NPDC057486. Next base: position 22,083 of record NZ_JBHVEE010000098.1, read on the forward strand.
ACAGCTCGCCAACAACACCGAACTGCTTGCCGCGCTGCGGATCAGCGCCGAGACCGCGCTGATCTCCGCCAGCCTCGCCACCCTGTGCGGACTGCTCGCTGCCATGGGCATGGCCCGGCTGCGGTCCAGAGGCAAGGCGGTGTTCTCGGCCGGGCTGTTCCTGCCGCTGATCATCCCGGAGATCGTGCTCGGTGTGGCCCTGCTCTCGGTGTTCGGCGCGATGCACGCCGACCTGGGCCTGACGACCCTCGTCCTGGGCCATGTGGTGGTGACCCTGCCCTACGCGTCCCTGATCGTGCTCGGCGCCCACGCGGCACTCGACCCCGCGCTTGGCGAGGCCGCCACCGACCTCGGCTGCAACCCCTGGCAGTCGTTCCGCCGGATCACCCTCCCGCTGCTCAGGCAGCCGCTGCTGGCCGCCTGGCTGCTCTCCTTCACCATCTCCTTCGGCAACATCGTGATGTCGACCTTCACCAACGGCGTCGGCAGCACCACCCTCCCGCTGCGCGTCTACTCCATGCTCAAGGGCGGTCTGACCCCCGAGATCAACGCGCTGGGCACGCTGCTCGTGCTCTTCACCCTGCTGATCATCGTTGGCGTGGGACTGCGGCAGATGCGCCGGGTCCTGCTCGGCGCGGACCGCAGCTGACGCGCCGAGCACACCCGCCGCACGGTTTCTCCCGACTCTGCTCTCCTTCTTCTCCCTTTCAGGAAAGGCACCACCCTCATGCGTGCAAGAAGTGTCTCCAAGAGTGCTCTCGCCGTCGCCGTCACCACCGTCACCGCCCTTGTCGCCACCGGCTGCGGCGGCTCCGACTCCGGCTCGGCGTCCTCGGGCGGCGGCAAGGAACTGAACATCTACGCCTGGGCCGGTGAGATCCCCGACGCGGTGGTGGAGAAGTTCGAGAAGGAGACCGGCATCAAGGTCACCGTCGACACCTTCGACAGCAACGAGACCATGACCGCCAAGCTCAGCTCGGGCTCGGCGGGCTACGACCTGGTCGAGCCGAGCCAGTACAGCGTGCAGCAGCTCATCGGGCAGCAGCTGATCGAGCCGCTGGACCACTCCCGTGTCAAGGGCCTGGACAACCTCGCCGACAAGTTCCGCGACCCGTCGTACGACCCCGGCAACAAGTACTCGATCCCCTGGATCTGGGGCACCACCGGCTTCGCCTACAACGACAAGTGCATCCCGTCGGCGAGCAGCTGGAAGACGCTCTTCGACGCGAAGTACAAGGGCAAGGTCTACATGCTGGACAACATGCTCGCCGCGTACATCGCCGGGCTCCAGGTGACCGGCGCCCGTGCCACCAGCACCGACGAGGGCGAGATCAAGGCCGCCACCGACGCGCTCATCGACCAGAAGAAGATGCTCGCGGGCTACAACTCCACCAACTACCCGCAGCTGTTGTCGACCGGCCAGGCGTGCGCCGCGCAGGCGTGGAGCGGCACCGCGATGGCCAAGGTGGTCGCCGCCAACCCGCATGTGCACTACGTGCTGCCCGAGGAGGGCGGCTCCATCTGGACGGACGGCCTGTCCATCCCCAAGGGCGCCAAGAACACCGACTCCGCCTACCAGTTCATCAACTACCTCCTGAAGCCTGAGATCGCCGCCATGGCCACCGACGCCGGCAGCGCCAGCGCCAACGCCAAGGCCCGCGACTTCATCAAGGACAAGAAGGCCCTGGAGAACCCGGCCGTCTACGCCTCCGACGAGGCCATAGCCAACGCCGACTTCCTGCTCGACCCGGGAACCGCGATGACCCACTTCCAGCAGGGCTGGACCAAGGTGAAGGCATCCTGATCATGACCACCACCAAGACCCTCTCCAAGGCGGCGGCCCCGGACCGCGACACGGCACCCGCCGTACGGCTCACCGGCGTCGGCAAGACCTTCGGCACCACCCCCGCCGTACAGGACGTCACCCTGGACATCCGGCGCAACGAGTTCTTCTCCATCCTCGGCCCGTCCGGCTGCGGCAAGACCACCCTGATGCGGATGATCACCGGCTTCGAGACGCCCACCGAGGGCACCGTGGAGCTGGGCGGCGTCCCCGCGAACAGCGTCCCGGCGCACAAACGGGACCTCAACATGCTCTTCCAGAGCTACGCACTCTTCCCGCATCTGTCGGTGGCGGACAACGTGGCCTTCGAACTGAAGGTGCGCAAGTCCCGCCCCAAGGCGGAGATCGCCGAGGCGGTACGGGAGGCCCTGGCCCTGGTCCGCCTCCAGGGCTACGGCGACCGGTCGATCGCCCAGCTCTCCGGCGGGCAGCGGCAGCGTGTCGCCATCGCCCGCGCGCTGATCGGCGGCCCCTCGCTGCTCCTGCTCGACGAACCGCTCGGCGCGCTCGACCAGAAGCTGCGCGCCGAGATGCAGCTGGAACTGAAGAAGATCCAGCGCGAGGTCGGGGTGACCTTCGTGACGGTCACCCACGACCAGGAGGAGGCGCTCACCATGTCCGACCGCATCGCGGTCATGGACGGTGGCCGGGTCCTCCAGGTCGACACTCCCGAGGCGATCTACGAGCGGCCCGCGACCCGGTTCGTGGCCGACTTCATCGGTACGTCCAACTTCCTCACCGGCACCCTCGACGGCACGTTCCTCGACGTACCCGGCCTCGGCCGGTTCGCCGCCCCGGATGGCCACGGCCTCACCCACGGCAGCGCGGCGCATCTCGCGGTCCGCCCGGAGAACGTCCGGCTGGCCGCCGCCGACACCGGACTGCCGGGCTGCGGGACCGTCCTCGACGGCACCCTCCAGCAGATCGTCTACATGGGCAACGCCACCCGCTACCACCTCACCCTCACCGACGGCACGGAACTGATCGCCGAGTCACGCGGCGCCGACCGCAGCGGGCTCGCCGCCGGCGCGCCGGTGCGGGCCGGCTGGGACCCGGAACGCTCCCGGCTGCTGCCGGAATGACCCCCGTCGCGCCCCGTACGCCCACGGCCGCCCACCGGCCCGCAGCCCACCCCGTACCCCCCATCAAGGAGATACGACCGTGAAGGTCGCCGCAGCACAATTCGCCCCCACCGCAGACGCGGCGGCCAATCTCGCCGTCATCGAGGAGATGACCGCCGAGGCCGGCGCCGCGGGCGCCGAACTGGTCGTCTTCCCGGAGGAGGCGATGCTCCCCTCCGACTTCAGCGACGAGACCGACGCCCAGCTCAGGGAACTCGCCATCGCCCACTGGGAGCCCTTCCTGGAAGGGCTCACCCGGATCGCCCGCACCCATGACATCGCCATCGTCGCCGCCGGCTACGAGGACAGCGGCACGGCACTGCCGTACAACACCATGGCCGCCGTGGACGCGAGCGGGGAGGTCCTCGGCCTCTACCGCAAGATGCATCTGTACGACGCCTTCGAATACAAGGAGTCGCGCCGCATCCAGCGCGGCAACACTGGACCCGTGGTCGTCCGTATCGGCGACTTCAATGTCGGCCTGGTCAACTGCTACGACATCCGCTTCCCCGAGTTCACCCGCTCACTGGTGGAGATGGGCGCCGATCTGCTGGCGGTGTCGGCGGCCTGGGTGAAGGGCCCGCTCAAGGAGGACCACTGGCAGACCCTGCTGCGCACCCGGGCGATCGAGAACACCTGCTGGGTGGTGGCGTCCTCGCTGACGACCCCCGACTGCATCGGGATGTCCATGGCCGTCGACCCGCTGGGCGTGGTGCGTGCCGCGCTCGGCGAGGAGGAGCGCTCGCTGCTCGTCACCGACGCCAACAAGGACCGCACCGACCGGGCCCGCACGGTCCTGCCCGTGCTCCGCAACCGCCGCATCATCATCGGACCGAGGTGACCCATGCCCCTGGACATTCGTGCACTCCCCGCCCCACTGGACGCGGCACTCGTGGAGGGCCTGCGTAAGGTCGACTTCCCCACGCTCGGCCACTATCTGGAGGAAGGGTTCTGCGACCCGGCGCTCCAGCGGGTGGCGGGCAGCGGAAAACTGGTCGGCCGGGCGGTGACCGTACGCACCACCGCGACCGACTCCACCGTTCTGCACCACGCGGCGGGAATCGTCGGCCCCGGTGATGTGGTCGTGCTCGACACCGGCGGCGACCGCCGCCACGCCCCGCTGGGCGAGGTCGTGGTCAACGCGCTCGTCTCGCGCGGCGCGGCGGGTGCCGTGGTCGACGGCCTGTGCACCGACATCGACGCACTCAGGGACCTCGGGCTGCCCGTGTACGCGTTCGGCCGCACCCCGCTGACCACCAAGCTGCACGGCCTGGCCGACGGTTCCCTGTGCGCCCCCATCACCTGCGGCGGTGTCCCCGTACACCCCGGCGATCTGGTGCTCGGCGACGCCAACGGCCTGATCATCGCCCCGGCCGGACGGCTGGCCGCGGTGCTGGACGAGGCGATCGAGGACGACGCCGAGGAACCCGCGCTGGTGGCCGAACTCCACGAGGGCAAGCCCCTGGGCTCCCTCACCGGCGCTACCGAGACGCTCCGGCTGCTGGGCGCCTTCAACTGACCACCAGACCCCCTGTCTGCGCAACACCCCTGTCATCCGTGTCCCCCCATCTGTCCCACACCCCCTGAGAGGACCCCGTGTTTCTGAAAGCTGCCGTCAACGGCGGGCGCTCCCGGACCGAGCACCCCACCGTCCCGGTCACCGCCGAGGAGATCGCCGCCGACACCCGGGCGGTGCTCGCCGCCGGAGCGGACGTGGTCCACTTCCATGTGCGCACCCCGGACGGCGGTCAGTCCATCCGCCCCGACGCCCTCGCCGAGGTCCTGCGCGCGATCCGCGCCACCGCCCCCGACGCGGTGGTCGGCACCACCACGGGCCTGTGGACCTGCTCCGGCCCCGAGGAACGCTACGAACTGGTCAAGTCCTGGGACATCCTGCCGGACTTCGCGTCGGTCGCCTTCTGCGAGGAGGGCGCCACCGAGACCGCCGAACTGGTCGTGGAGCGCGGCATGGTGCTGGAGAGCGCCGTCTGGACCCTGGACGACGTCCCCGCCCTGCTGGCGTCCCCCACACTGCACCAGAACGTCCGCATCCTCATCGAACCGGTGTCGGAGAACCCCGAGGAGGCGGTCACCGAGGCCCGCGCGATGGCCGAACGCATCCTCGCCGCGGGCGTCACCTGCCCGATCCTCTACCACGGCGAAGGCGCCACGGTCTGGCCGCTGATCCGCGCCGCCGCCGAGGACGGCCACCAGTCCCGGATCGGCTTCGAGGACGGCACCACCCTCCCCGACGGTACCGAGGCCCCCGACAACGCGGCCCTGGTCCGCGCGGTACGGGAACTGACGGCGGCAAGCTGAGTCACGGGCTGAGCCGTGCGTGGGGCCGGTCCGGTCGCTTGAGCGACTGGACCGGCCCCTTTTCTTTCCGCTCAATTAGGCGCACCCCGAGACTGCCGAGACAACCAAAGTTGACGCGTACTCCGTTCTCCTAATGGTCGGCGGGCTGCTGCACGAGTGGCAGAACTGATTCGGAGACGAGTGCGCAGCTCCCGGGCTCCTTGATCGGGCCCGATCAACTCGCTGACTTGCACGTTCGCCGAGTGCAACCACTATGGTCGTGTCGACCGCTTCTGAGCTGCGTGTTGTCGAACCGCACGCTCGCGGCGCGCCGGAGAGGCGTCGGCGATTTCGACGCCTCGGGCGCGGACATCGAACGGGACTGGGTGGCCCGTACAACCTGCTGGAGCCACGTGGAGCGTGTCCTGCTCACGCACGACCAGGTACGCGAGCACGAACTGCCCGCAGCTGCAGGGAAGGTTGGTGACCCGCGTTGGGCAGGGTTCGCGCGCCGATACGGACTCGACCCCGGCCGGCCGGTGCAGTGGGAGGTCGAAGCGCTCGACCCGACCGAGCTTCAGCGCCTGGTCCTCGCCGCCATCGCTCCGTACCTCGACGAGGCCGTACTCGACGACCATATCGCGGGGGAAGAACGGCAACGGGAGCAGCTCAGGGCATTCGCCGATGAGTGGCCCTCCAGTCGTTCACCGGGCCGTGGGTGACTCGTGGCCGCGGGTCTGGGATTTCGGGCTGTGGCAGGGGTTCGGCTCAGAGCCTGTCGGGTGGCCGGTTGATTACGCTGCGATGTGGTCCTCGACGGTGTCGGCTCGTGCGGTCTTGCGGTGGGATTCATGGCTCCACCGCGATGGCTGCCCGGCGAGCCGGACGAGCATCAGACGGATCATTGCCACCTTGATCATGGCCTCGGAGGTCACGGTCAGCCGTTCGTAGTCGCGGGCCAGCCGACGGTTTCGCACCAGCCAGCCGAAACTTCGCTCCACCACCCAGCGTCGGGGCAGGACCTTGAAGCCCTTGACGTCGTCGGTCCGCTTAACGATCTCGACGACGATGTTCAACGCGTCGCGGACCCACGAAAGCAGCGTGGAATCAACGGAGTTGGCGTATCCGCCGTCGGCCCACACCAGACTGATCGTGCGGAAGCCGACGGCGAGCCGGGCCAGGACGGCGCGGCCTCCGGCCCGGTCCTGCACGGACGCGGAAGTGACGGCGACGACCAGCAGCAGGCCCATCGTGTCCACGATCACGTGTCTCTTCCGCCCTGTCGTTCGCTTGCCCGCATCGAATCCACGCGCCTCGCCGCCCTCGCTGGTCTTGATCGACTGGGCGTCGATCACGGCGGCCGACGGCTCGGGATCGCGTCCGACCCCGATCCGGACCCGGCGGCGGAGCTCGTCGTGGACGCGGTCCCAGGTGCCGTCCCGGCGCCACTTGGTGAACCAGCGGTGGGCCGCGTCCCAGGGCATCAGGTCGCGCGGGAGCATCCGCCACTGGCAGCCCGAGCGCAGCACGTAGAACACCGAGTCGAGCACCAACCGGTCTCCGTACTTGCGCATCCCGCCGCCTTTTCGCAGGTCACGCGCGGGAAGGAGTGGCTTGATGATCTCCCGCATCTCATCGGTCAGGCTGGACGGACAGCATGGGCCGCTGACGGCCTCGGAGTTGTCGCACTGGCACACACCACGTGATCATTCCGGGGCCGTCGCCATGCCGCGAAGGCAGATCACGACCGTCACGCATCACGCATGGTCAGCCACCCGACAGGCTCTCAGGGGCGGACACAAGGGCCGGGGCAATGCAGGAAACGTAAGGAGCCGGGCATTGCACTGTCATACGTAGAACTGCGTATCTACCCCGGGTTGCAGGGCCGCCCCCGGGGACAGCTCAGCCGGACGGCAGGTGCAGCCGGCTTATCGAGCCGAAGTCCGGCGGGCTCAGCACCACCGAGCGCCCGTTCTGGATCTGTGACGTGATCAGGGGCTGCCCCAGCGTCGGGTCCGAGGTGCCGTCCGGGAAGCTCAGCGGGGACTGCCCGCCGTCGGCGAAGCTGTAGATGCCGTTGAGCCCGCGGTGGACGTCCTCGCGCAGTGCCCGGCACGTTCCCGCGGGCACCGTCCCGCCGTTGCGGGCCCAGGCCCAGGCGAGCAACTGCACCTGGTCGAAGGCCGCACTCGCCTGTGTGGGCCCCGGCTCGACGCCGTACCGCAGCAGGTAGTTGCGCTGGAACCGTGTCGCCGTCACCGAGTCCGTCCGCGAGGTCGTCGAACTCCACACCGCGCCGTCGGCCATCGACCCCAGCAGGTTCCTGAAGCGGGGAAGCGACGCGGCGTAGACGTAGTGCACAAGGCCCGGGAAACCGGACTCGTGCAGCAGCCGGTGCAGCACCGCGATCTCGTCCGGAACGAAGTGCGCCACCAGCACCAGATCGGGAGACGCGCCCGTGATCTGCTCGACCACCCGCCCCCAGTCGACCCGGCGGACCGGGACCGTCGACCGCAGCGCCACCGACCAGCCGACCGACGCCAGTGACTCACCCAGGCCGCTGTCCGCGATGCGCGCGCTCGGGCTGTCCATCTCGACCACGGCGACCGTCCGGCTGCGCGGGGAGTACGGGCGGTGGTGCTCCAGCCCGCGCACGAACCGCACGAACGCCGACGCGTAGTACTTCTCCGACGGGCACGTCTGGAACACCATCCAGTAGCGCAGCGGCTCCGACCGCACCAGCTCCGCGTGCCGCTCGAAGGTGTCGAGGTGCAGGAACGGCCTGCCATAGTCGGCGGCCATCTCCAGCAGGAACGGGTTCTCCGCGCTCAGGTAGTTGCTGGTGACCGCGTCCACCTCGGCCGCGACCAGCTGGTTCATCGCCGTCCGTACGGCGTCGGGATCGTCGATGTCGCAGTCTTCCACGACATGCTCGACCCTGCGCCCGCCGATCCCGCCGGCCGCGTTGATCTCCTCCACCGCGAGCGCCGTCCCGCGCAGATGCTCCTCACCGTCTTCGGCGGCGCTGCCGGAGAGCGACACCAGGCTCCCCAGCAGAATCGGCTTCCGGGCGGACGCCGGCGCCGGGGCCCACATGCGTTCGGGGTCCGTGCGGAACATCGTGGCGAACCTCTCGACCCCGACCACGGCCACCTGCGCCACGTCCTCGACCCCGCCCGGCATCGGCAGCGCCAGCAGGTTGCTGTCCACCGCCAGTGCCGCCAGACCCGCGCGGCTGCGCTGACCCAGCTTCTGCAGCAGTCGCTCCACTTGGGTCGAGACGGTGCGAGGCCGGGTGCCGAGCCGCTCCGCAGCCTCGGTGTTGGTCAACCCGACCGCGACGAGCGTGAGCACGTCGATCTCGCGCCGGGTCAGGCCCCGTGCCGAGCGCACCTCACCCGTGCTCACCAGGGCGTGGTCCTGCTGGTCCCCCCGCGCCCGGTGCCGTTCCATCCGCACATCCAGCCAGAGCCCATCGGCCCGGTAGACGAACTGCACCTCGGGCCGGTTGAGCAGCAGGAACCCTCGCGCGTACAGCACCAGCCGCTCGGGCGGCACCGCGCCGCGCAAGACCACGGTCCGGCCGAGGTGGTCGGCGGTGAACTCGCCAGGACCGGACGGGGCGGCACCCGACGGATCGTGCCCCCGCAGACCTTGGCCCGGCCTGCCGGGCACAGGGCTCGCAGTCATCGCCGGAGCATACGTCAAATGACGCATGTCATTCCCGGCGGGTGGCGTGAAACTGCCGTCTCAGCGTCAGCAGCGTCGTCAGTCGCATCGATCAGTCGTATCAAGGAGAGCGCCTATGTTCACCTGGCCCGAGGGGCACCGGTTCGGAGCCACGATCAGCTTCGACTTCGACGCCGAGGAGGTATGGATCGGCGAGAACCCCCAGAACACCGACCGCCCCGGAGTGCTGTCCCAGGGCGCGTACGGCCCCAGGGTGGCCGTGCCGCTCCTCCTGGAACTGCTCGACCGGCACTCGATCACCGCGACGTTCTTCTGCTGCGGCCGGGACGCCGAACGCCACCCCGAGTCGATCCGGGCGATCCTGGCCGCCGGGCACGAGATCGCACACCACGGACTCACCCACACCTCGCCGACGGAGCTGTCCGCCGCCGAGGAGCGCCGGGAGGTGCGCGAGGGGCTGGCGATCCTGCGCTCCACGGGCGCGACGGTGACGGGCTATCGCTCCCCGTCCTGGGACTTCAGCGCCAACACCCTGGACCTCCTGGTGGAGCACGGTTTCGAGTACAGCTCGAACCTGCTCGACCACATCGTTCCCTACCGGCACGCAGCCCACGACCTCGTCGAGGTGCCCGTCTCCTGGATCCTCGACGACGCCCCGCACTTCTGGTTCGCCAACGACACCTGGAACAAGACCATCCGCTCCCCACACGAGGTCCTCGACGTATGGCGTCCGGAGATCTCCGGCATCGCGGCACTGGGCGGCCACGTCATGCTCACGATGCACCCGATGATCATCGGACGCCCCTCGCGGCTGGCCATGCTCGACACGGTCCTGACTCAACTCGCCGAGGAAGGCGCCTGGTTCGGCACCGCCCATGAGACCGCCCGCCTCGCCCGCGCCTGACCGTCCGCCGCCCAGCCCGAGCGACCACGCCGGCGAACCCGCGACCGAAGGAATCCCCATGCACGACACCCCCGCACCTGCCTTTCCACGGATCCGTGTCCGCGGCACCGCGCGGGAGCGCGGCGTGCAGTACGGGGCACGGGCCCGGCCGCAGGTCCACTCCGCCCGGGACGGGTACGAGCGCTCCTTCGCCGAGCAGGGCCTGTCCTGGCCCGAGGCCGTCGCCTTCGCCCGGCGCCACCTTCCGGCGGTCACGACGGCGTACCCCGAGCTGGTCGAGGAGATGGCGGGCATCGCCGAGGGCGCCGGTCTGCCCTTCGAGGACATCTTCACGATCAACTGCCGCACGGAGATCCTTTGGTGGGCGCAGACGGACGGGCCCGCCCCGGCCAACGCGGCCCACGGGCCGGCCGAGGCCCCGGCCGGCAGAGGTCCCGGGGAGTGCACCTCCTTCGCGCTGGCTCCGCACCGCACCGCGGACGGCGTCACCCTGGTCGCGCAGAACTGGGACTGGCTGGTGCACGGCATCGACTCCGTGGTGGTGCTGGAGGTGGAGCGCGAGGGCGGTCCGAACTTCGTCACCCTCGTCGAGGCCGGGCTCCTGGCGAAGACCACCCTCAACGCCCACGGGGTCGGCATCGCGCTCAACACCCTGATCAGCTCCCGTGACGACGGCTCGCCGGGCATCCCCTTCCATGTGCTGATCCGCGCGCTCGCCGACTGCCGGCACGTCCACGACGCGGTCGGGATCCTCGCGGAGCACCGACGGGCCTCCTCCGGAAACTACCTGGTCGGCGCGGCGGGCGGGGCCATTCTCGACATCGAGTGCCTGCCCGGCGGCCCCGAGGGGGTACTGCCGGTCGTGGCCGAGAACGGCGTGCTCACCCACACCAACCACTTCCTGTCCGCCCTCCCCGCCATTCGCGGCCACGACCTGGCCGTGCGGGCGATGCCCGACAGCTATGTGCGGCTCGGCCGGATCCGCGACCTGGTCCCCGGCCCCGGCCCGGAGCCGGTGACGCTCGACGCCCTGGACGCGGCGCTGCGCGACCACACCGACGCACCGAGTTCCATCTGCTGCCACCCCGACGAACGCTCCGCCCCGGCGTCGCAGTGGACCACCATCATGTCGGTGGTCATGGACCTCGAACAGCGTGCGCTCCACCTGAGCGAGGGCAACCCCTGCGCGACTCCCCGCCTGCGCGTCGACTACGCCGACCTCCTGCGCGCCCCCACCGACCGTACCGACCGCACGGTCCCCGCCCGGACCCGGACCCGACCCCAGTACGCGGCCCAGGCCTGACCCACACCCGTCCGCCAGACCCCCACACCGCTTTCCAGACCAGGAACCCATGACCATGACCCCACCGACCACCCCCGCCCCCACCTCCAACCAGGCCCAGGCCCCGGCCGCCGAGGGTCTGCGCAAGGTCCTCGGACTACCCGCCGCCGTCATGTTCGGCCTGGCCTACATGATGCCGCTCGCGTCGTTCACGACCTACGGCGTCGTGAACACCATGACCGAGGGCCACGTCGTCACGTCGTACTGGATCACGCTCGTCGCGATGCTCTTCACAGCGGCCAGCTACGCGGCCATGTCCGGTGTGTACTCGGCCACCGGCGGCGCGTACACCTACACACGCCGGACCCTCGGCGGTCACGTCGGCTTCCTCGGCGGCTGGACCATCCTGCTCGACTACGTGCTGCTGCCGATGATGGCCTACCTGGTCATCGGCGTATACCTGCACCAGTCCTTCCCCGCCGTCCCGCAGGGCGTCTGGATCACCGGGGCCATCGCGCTGGTGACTGCCCTGAACATGGTCGGGATCACGATGCTGTCCAAGGTCAGCTCGGCGATCGTGCTCGCCCAGACCGTCTTCCTGGTGCTGTTCGCAGTGCTCGCCGTGAGGACGGCCCGAGGCCAGGAGATCCCCTCCCTGTGGGACGCGCTGGCCGGCCGGGGCCCGGGCACCGCAACCGCCCTCGCTGGTGCCGCGATCCTCTGCTACTCCTTCCTCGGCTTCGACTCGGTGGCGTCTCTGGCCGAGGAGACCCGGAACGCGCGGCGCACTATCCCGCGCGCCATCCTGCTGGTGACACTCCTCGGCGGGCTGCTGTTCATCGCTGTCTCCCTGGTATCCAGCCTGGCCTTCCCGCACTGGCAGAACTACACGAGCGTCGACGCCGCCTCCCTCGACGTCGTCCGAGCGGTCGGCGGCAAGCTCTTCGAGTCGTTCTTCACCGCGGCGTTCGTCGCGGGCTGCTTCGGCGCCGTGCTGGCCCAGCAGGCCACGGTGTCCCGCGTGCTGTTCTCGATGGGCCGCGACGGCGTGCTGCCGCGCAGGGTCTTTGGCTATCTGCACCCGGTGTGGCGCACCCCGGTGTACGCCACCCTCGTGGTGAGCGCCATCGGCCTGGTGTCGCTCTTCGTGGACCTCACCCTCGCCTCCTCGCTGATCAACTTTGGCGCGCTGACGGCCTTCTCTCTCGTCAACATCGCCACCGTCAAGCACTACGTCATCGACGGGAAGCGCCGCGGCGTCGGACCGATCCTCCGCTACCTGGTGGCTCCGGTGATCGGACTCGCCTTGAGCGTGTGGCTCTGGACGAGCCTCTCCGAACAGGCCTTCGTGATCGGCCTCTGCTGGCTGGGTGTCGGCCTCGTCTACCTGGTGGCGTTGACGCGCGGATTCCGCGTCGCGCCCCCGGACCTCGTGGCCGAGGAGTGAGCGGTCTGGGTCAACTCTCGCCTCCAACGTCTCTGCCGCGGGCGCTTCTTTGGACTCGACCAGGGCGTGCTCGACGGTGCGGCCGTTGCGCAGCCAGGACAAGAACCCGGCGGCCGCCGGGACGCCGAGATCGCTCCACTTCGCGGTCTCGTCGCGTTGCTCGAGGAACGTCCACCACTGAGCCAGCGAGGTGGCATAGCCGCGGACGGTGCTCGGCGACCACAGCTGGCGGTGGGACTCCAGCCAGTCCTCGATCGGAGCGACCGTCCGGTACTTCTCATCGATCACGGTCCACGTCGCGCCGATCTCCTCGCCCACGTCGGCGGCCACTTGGCCGACGATGCCGCCGTGATCGCCCTTCGATGAACCCACAGCCAGTTCTCCACCGAGGCGGACACGCAAGTGCACGAGCGCGCCTGCTCAACGAGAGAGCTCGTTCCAGGCCCGCTCCCAGCTCTGGGCGATCGAGGGATATCTCTTCCCCCAGCTCTCGCGGAACTCTTCCAGCCGCTGACGGGCCTGTTCCTCGTTGACGGCCGTGTGGACGAGCTTGAGGTCGCGGGCGACGTCCGCCCAGTCCCGGCGGGACGCGTAGCGCAGGCTGTTTCTGAATCAAGTGGACAATGCAGGTCTGCACCGTGGTCCGGGGCCAGACGACGTTCACCGCGTCGGGCAGGGCGGACAGGCCGTCGCAGACCAGCATCAGCACATCACGCACGCCCCGGTTCTTGATCTCGGTGAGGACGCTCGGCCAGCTGTTCTCGGGTGCTTGTCAAGGACCCTGCGGGCATGACGGCTCGGCCCGCCCGGAAGGACGGGATATTGATCTTCGCTATGGGTGGATCATGTGGTGCGGACGGTATTCCCGCGCGGCGCTTACTCATGTAGTCGCAGTCGTGCTGCTGGCTGTTGTGCGCGCTCGCGGTGGCGGGACAGGCCGGGCGTCTTGCTGGCTGCGCGGTCCCCGAAGCGGTCCGCTGATACTTGGCGACGTCGTTCCGGCCTTTGCCGCCCGTGCCTCGCGAGCTCGCTCGCGAGGAGTTCTGGCAGTTGCGATGACCTGGGATTATCTTGACGGGACGGGGCCGGTCACGTCGTGTGGGCCGCCGGTTGGGCGGCTGTGGCGGATCGGCTTCGCTCCCTGCCGGCTGCGACCGCCGCGTTCCAGCGTGTGCCGTTCAGAAACTCATCGCTGCTGCTTGGAGTAGGTCTGGCGGGCCACGATGGCCTCCTGGAACCCTGGCCGGATGTTCGTCTCACTGGTGTACCAGGTGGCCCGGAAGCTGCTGTCGGTCCCGGCGGTACTGGTGCGTCGGCGCGCGGCGAAGGATGCCGAGTTGCTGGCGCTGCAGCATGAGAACGTGGTGCTTCGCAGGCAGCTCACGGGCCCGGTGCGGTACGAGCCGACGGACCGCCTGTGGTTCGCGGCACTGTCCGGGCTGATCCCGCGACGTCGGTGGGCGCGCGTGTTCCCGGTCACGCCCGCGACCCTTCTGGCGTGGCACCGAAGACTCATCGCACGCAAGTGGGACTACAACAAGCGCCGGGGCAGGCCGGGCAGGCCGCCAACCGCGAGCGTGGTAAAGGCGTTGGTGCTGCGGCTGGCACGGGAGAATCCGCGTTGGGGCTGCCGTCGGATCCAGGGCGAACTCGTTCGTCTGGGGCATCCGATCGGCACCACGACGGTCTGGGAGATCCTGACGGCTGCCGGCATCGATCCGGCCCCGCGTCGCAGCGGACCGACATGGCGCGAGTTCCTGACCGCACAGGCCGAGGGCATCATCGCCTGCGACTTCGTGCACATCGACCTGATCGACCTGCGCCGCGTGTACGCATTGGTCTTCCTCGAGCACGGCACGCGCCGACTGCACATCGCGGGGGTTACTGCGCATCCGACCGGGCCGTGGACGGTGCAGCAGGCGAGAAATCTCGCCCTCGAGTTGGGTGTCCGGCTCGACTCTCTCCGCTTCCTGATCCGCGACCGGGACGCGAAGTTCACCGAGTCCTTCGACGCGGTCTTCGCAGCCGACGACATCGAGGCACTGAGGACCGCGCCGCGGGCTCCTCGGATGAACGCGCACTGCGAACGGGTCATCGGAACCCTGCGGCGCGAAGCCCTCGACTACCTGTTGATCTGGAACGAGGCCCACGCCCGGCAGGTCCTGGATAGCTACGCCCGGCACTACAACCACCATCGCCCGCATCAGGGCCGGGGACAGCTTGCTCCCCTCGGTCAGGCGCACCCTGCGGCCGCGACCGACCTGACCGCGCGCCGACTCCTTCGCACCCGAGTATTCGGCGGTGTCATCAACGAGTACAGATATGCAGCCTGACCAGCGGCGACGAGTTTCCGAACGGCACACCCTCGGCCGCACCCTCTACGCATCCCTCGCCCGCCGCACCGCAGTAACCGCCCGCACCGTGGCACTCATCGCACTGGGCGGTGCCACCACGGCCGCACTCGCGATCGCCCCCGGGCCATATGCCCTGCTGGTCGTAGTGTCCGTCGCGGCCGGGATGGCCCGCGGCAACCTCACCTTGCTGCAAGCCACCGCCATCGCCGACCGCTGGGGCACCACCCACTACGGCCGCCTCTCCGGACTCCTCGCCGCCCCCACGACCGCCGCCTCCGCCCTTGCACCCTTCGCTGGCGCGGCACTCGCCTCACCGCTGGGCGGCTACCCAGCCCTCTTCGCAGCGCTGGCCCTCCTCTCCGGCATCGCAGCCCTGGTCGCCGTCAAGTCAGCACCGACCAACAGGCACGTCGCTGACCGATGACCGGTACGGATCGCAGACCATGCCAGGGGCGAACTACCGGCCGTGACAGGTCACCTCGGGCTACCCGCTGATCCGCCGATCGGGGGACTGTCGAGGGCCCTACGGTGCGACACACCGGGGGCGTGGATGAAGACCTGGATGAAGATACGAAGTCCTATCTCGCCTGAGCGAAAGGCTTATCCAGCGAAGAGCTGGACGCCGAGATCGCCCTGCTGGAAGCGAATGAGGCCCGGATCGCCAGGGACTGCGCAGACCTGGCATGGCAGAAGCTGATGTTCCGGGCCTTCTCTTCTGCACCGCCCCCAGCCGGGATGGACTGAGAAGCGATTCCCAAACCGGAAGGCAGGGGGCTTGCTCGAACTGTCGTCCAAGCGGGACTCTTTCGGGCGATCAAGGCTCGGCCGTGCATAGCAGCAGGGCCTCTTGAACATCTCGGTGGTGTCGAGTCAGCCGAGGACAAGTGGCCCTGATGTCCCGCTGTGTCGCTCCGCACCTTC
>NZ_JBHVEE010000099.1:0-37727 GCF_042802415.1 Streptomyces sp. NPDC057486
GTCCTCATACTGGGCGTATTCGGGCGTTCCGACAACGCAGCGAGGTGCCGTAGCCGGCGTCGTGCGCCCGCCAGGGATTACGGGACAGCCCTTAACGCCGCGTGGAGGCGGCGTGCTGTAGCTGCGAGGAGGTGTCGGAGCTTTTCCCTGTTATCACCGTAGGTCTTGAGAGCATGGCAGTTCGGGCACAGAGCGATCATGTTCCATGGCGCGTCGGGCCCGCCCTTGGCCAGGTCTTTGACGTGGTCGACCTGCAGGATTGGCAGGCCGGCGCTAGCTCCCAGGGCGAGCCCCTCGACCCCGGTTTCCAAGCGGAACTGGGGTCTTCTCACGCCCACTGCTAGACGCTAGTGCGCAGCTCAACCCCATGATTCGCTACTAGCAGGGGCAATCCTGCGCCTTGCACGCTCTAACTAGCCCTGCTGCTGTTGCTGCCAGCCGCCCTGCTGCTGTTGCTGCCCATCGAAGAAGCACGACAGGCCGCCCTGCTGCTGTTGCTGCCCGCCACCCTGCTGTTGCTGTTGCTGCCCATCGAAGAAGCACGGCAGGCCGCCCTGCTGCTGACCCGGGAAGCGCGGTTGGTCAATGGTCGTGGGCGCTGCCTTCGCGGGGGCCGATGCCGCCACAGCGGCTGGGGGTGAGGCGCTGGCCGTCTCCGCGGCGAAACCTGCTGGGAACGCCAGAGAAGCGATGAGCAGTGGGCTGAGCCGGACGAGGTACCGCTTGCCACGCATGACTTTCTCCCTTCGACTACCGGAGCGAAAGGCAGGCGCTCGTTCACAAACGGTGTCCCCTCGCAGCACCTCGTAGGGCCGAACGCCGCTCCCAGCAGGAGCTTCACACTCGGCAGAGCGCGCATCAAAGAACCGGTCGTCCTAGGAGTGGAGGTCTCCGCTAATAACAATCCACAATAGTCGCCGTGAGGAAGATCGGCTACCGGCAATCTTCGTGACGATCACCGGGGAAGCCGACGAAAAACGGGCTCTCGCCGTGGATCGAAACTACTGACGGCAGAGCGGTAGTGACCACGTAGAGGATCTGGCCCAGGCGTTCATTCACCAGGCACCTCCGATATCGAGGCGAGATCGGCAATGCCGCCCGCTGCGAGCAGCACAGCGATGAAGAGGAGAAACCCGAAGCAGCTCGGCTGCGCGAGCGCACGGAGGCACCCCGGTCGGTCAGTCACCAGGCAGTCGTCCACCCTGATGTCGATGTCGTGCAACGCAATCGGCGCCCGCTCTGACCTCACCTGCACCGCAGATGAGTTGGGCACGCTCAAGCATGGCGACTCCTCACCAGTCATCCACCCCGGGGCGGCGGACAGCACAGTCCTTGCCGCCTCGGCGGGCGTTCGGCTTCAAAGTTCTTCCAACAGGTTGTTCGTGGTCACGACTGGGCGACGCCGAGCACGAGCACGGCCAGGAGCACGGCGAGGAGGGCCACGAACACCAGCTGGTCGCGCCCGCTGCGGTCACGCCTCAGGCCCCTGGCCGCATGGGGCGTGTGTCGTCGGCGTCGTCCTGGCCCAGCGGCGCTCAACAGAACGCCCCGGCCGGCAGCCGGAGCCCTCCGCCAGGAGCGAACGCGGCTCCCAGAACGGTCGGGCTCGTCAGCTTTCCCGAGCCGTCCGGCTTCTCCAGCCACCCGTAGCCGTCTATGTACCGCTCGGCCGGCGGGCACCGGAGCGGCCAGCACTCCGGATGCACCGTCAGCCTGGGCAGGTCATCAAGGACTTCCTCTGCGCCCGGCGGCACGAGCCACCAGGCACGGTCAGCGCTGGGGTGAACGAGGACCGGGCCGAGCCGGTCCGGGCCGGTGCGCTGCATCGCGGCGACGGTCGACCTGATGTCACGATGGCTGCCCGCAACTCCGGCCGTTGCGGTGCTGCCGCAAGGGCTGGGCTGGTGGTACGAGCCGAAATTCGACAGTTCTCCGGACATTCAGATGTATCTCGCGTCGTCAATCACTTGCCTGGTACGACCTCACCGGTAAGGATCAGCGGGTGCTTGCAGCTGCGTCGGACGGGCGCGCGGGAATCAACGCCGCCCTGGTGAAGCGGTTGATCACCGCTCAGTTCCCTCAGTGGAGCCGTCTGCCCGTGGTCCCGGTGGCTGTGGACGGCTGGGACAACCGCACCTACCGCCTCGGTGACGACATGACGGTCCGCCTGCCCACCGCAGCCGGCTACGCCCCTGCGGTCGACAAGGAATGCGACTGGCTGCCTCGCCTGGCCCCCGCGCTGCCGGTGGCCGTCCCCACCGTTCTGGCCAAGGGAGCCCCCGGCGCGGGATACCCCCACCCCTGGTCCGTGCGTGGCTGGCTGCCCGGCGAGACGGCTTCTCCCGAACGCATCGACGACATGACCCAGTTCGCCACCAGTGTCGCCGGGTTCATCCTCGCCCTTCAGCACTGTGACTCCAAGGGCGGCCCTCTCGCCGGGGCGCACAGCGGGTATCGCGGCGCGTCACCCGCCCACTACGACGACGAGACGCGTCGCTGTATCACCGCCCTGAGCAGCCGGATCGACACCGTGAGGGCCACCGAGACCTGGCAGGCGGCACTCGAGGCCCCATGGTGTGGAACGCCGGTGTGGTTCCACGGCGACATCAGCGGCAACAACCTGCTTGTCACCGACGGCAAGCTGTCGGCCGTCATCGACTTCGGCACCTCGGGCATCGGCGACCCCGCCTGCGATCTCGTGATCGCCTGGACGATGCTCCGCGAGGAAAGCCGCGAGGCATTCCGGCACGCAGTCGGCCAGGACGACGACACCTGGGCCAGGGCCAGGGGTTGGGCGCTGTGGAAGTCTCTGCTGACGTTGACCCAGTGCTCCGATCCCAGGGACGGGCGAGTCGACATCCATCTCGAAGTGATCGACGCGGTGCTGGCCGACCACGAACGCTTCGCGTAGCCCGGACCGACGCCGGCGTACTTTCCCACCGCCCAACGCCACCCACCATCACGTCACTTGGTGTCTCCTGAGACACACCGAAGTCTGGCGAGCGAGGGGCACCGGATGATCACGGTGGGGAGCGAGGACGCCTGCTGGGACGCACTGCCCCCGGCGGAGGGCTAGCCCTGGCCGCAAAGTGCACGGTGTCGGATGGCGTTCGACCGAACGGCGTGGGCGGTCGTGAGGCTTTGGCACTGATGGTGTCCTGGGCACCTGCGCGGGTGGCAGCATTGTCCCGTGATCACTCGTGTTGGAGAGGGCGAAGCTGTGGTCCAGGGAAACGAAGTGGTCAGGGCCCTTCTGACGGCGATGGCGACTTTGGATGATCTTGTCGAGGTGGGGCATGACTCGCATTCGGCGTTGAGCACTCTGGAAGACATCGCCCATGAACTCGGCAGGATGGATTCGGGTGAGCGACGGCGGTTCATCGAGGTGCTGGAGCGCATCGCCGCGGAAGAGCCGGGCCGGGCCGCCTGGATCCGGGGCATTCCCAACGCACTGGGCCTTGACTGTTGAGGCCTGGGGACCGAAGGTCACGCGGCTTCAGGGACGAGGCGCCCGGCCCAGCGGATGCCCTTCTCACTGCGGACGCGGGCCCGCTCGCGGCGTTGAGCGGCCAGGACGTCCGGGTGGCGGGCGTTGGCGTTGCGCCAGCGCAGGTAGGCGTGCAGGGCCCGGGTCTGGACGGTGTGGTTGCGGTGGTCGGAGTTGGCGATGGTGAACTGCCGCAGCGGCCCGAAGTGTGCCTCGATCGGGTTCGCCCATGACGCGTAGGTCAGGGTGAAGCACAGCTCGACCGGGTCCTTGCGACGGTGCCGTCCGCGTGGGAGGCCGATGGAGAGGGGCTGTGGTGGTAGACGAGCTGGGGGAGCTGATTCATGCGGCCGATCCACCGGGGACGAGCGGTCAGGCTGTCTCTCTGCGTGTGCTGGAGCTGTCCTCACGCATGAAATGCCGAGAAGACCGTCGATCGTGGTGTCTTTGCCGGTAGAGGGCCTGACCGTTGCATCGAGGCCTCTCACCGCAGGCGGCGGGCGCTGACCCCTTGGTCGAGCCGCCAGGTGTGTCCGCCGTCGATCGATCGTTCGTTGCGCCAGCGGAAGGTGTCGGCGGTGATGTCGGTGAAGGTCCAGCGGATGAGGTCGCTGCCGGCGGCACGTTCCATGACGATGTCATCGTCGATCTGGCGGGCGTACATGTGCACCACGTCGCCGCGGGCGGTGCCGTGGAAGGTGAACCGCCACAGTTGCAGGCGCGGGTCCCAGATCCGTACGCACAGGCCGCACTCCTGGCCCGGAGCGCGACCTGCGGCGAGGAGTTCCTCGCGCCCGGGCCATTGCCAGACATCCAGGACTGCTCTGCCCTCCAGCGCATAGCTGAACTCCCATTCGCCGCTGACGCGGTGGGCCGGTGAGCCGTCGGTGGGGTAGTAAGTGATCTGGGTCGCCCAGTGTCCAGTCAGGCGTCCGAACTGCTCCATCTCGGTCGCGTACAGGTTGCTGGGGCCGTCGGTGAGCAGCGTCTTCATGGGTGGTGCCTCTCCACGGTCGCAAGCGGGGTCAGGGCGGAGGCGAGGCAGTCGACAATGGGAGCGGCGTACGCACCGTCCGGGTCGAGTTCCGGATCGTAGATGGCGACGTCGAGCCCCACCACCCGGCCGGTGTCGGCCAGGGTCGAGACGAGTTCGGTGAGCTGGGAGAAGTCCAGGCCGGGACGGCCCGGGGAGTCCACCGCGGGCAGGACGCGTTCGTCGAGCACATCGAGGTCGAGGTGGAGCCAGACGCGGTCCAGCTCGCGCCGCTCCAGGCGGCGGATGACTCGCCGGCCCAGATCGGCGATGCCGATCTGCTGGATCTCCTGGGCGGTGAACCGGGTGACCGGGGGTGCCCCCTCATCCTCCCGGTCGCCGATCTGGACCACGTCCTCGTCAGCGACCAGGGGGCGGCCCACCACCGGCCAGTGGGTGAGCAGCAGCTCGCCACGGCCGGTGGCCAGGGCCAGGTCCATTCCGGCCGCCGAGCCGAGGGACGAACCGGCGTCGTAATTGCCGGGGTGACGGAAGTCGTTGTGGCCGTCGAGGTGAACCAGGCCGCAGCGTCCGTGGCGCCGGGCCCCCAGCAGGCACCCCAGCAGGATGCTGCAGTCGCCACCCAGCACGACCGCGAACCGGGAGGCGGCGAGCGTGGCCCGGACCGCCTCGCCGAGCCGCAGCGCGTGCTCGCGGATGGTTACCCCGTTGCGGATGCGGGTCGCCGGCTGCGGGTCGAACTCGTAGGGCGGACGGTCGAGTTCTACCACTCGGGCGGGCCGCAGACGTGCTTCCAGCCCCGCCGACAGCAGCGCTTGCGGGGCCTGCCATGTTCCGGGATCGCGCCTCGGCGCGGGCGGTCGCAGGCCGAGGTTCCAGGGGGCCGCGATGAGCTCGATGGCAGCAGCCATGGGCGTCTCCTATCAGCCGGGAGGTATTCCAACCGGATAACATCAGTACACTGGTTGGATGGAATGAGGCAAGCCCATGAAAGGCGGCTCACGCGTGACGGGAACCATCCAGCCCCACACCTTCAGGTGCCGTGACCTCGTCGGCGGGCACATCGTCATCGACCTGGTGAACACGGTCACGGCGCGCGACGTGGAGCCGACCGACTGGCTCGACGGCTACCCGCGCCTGCTGGAATGGGCCGCCCTCACCGGTCACTTCGCCCCCGCCGACCTCACGGACCTGCGGCGGCTGGCCGACACCGAGCCCGGCAGGGCCGAGCTGGCCCTGGACCGCACTCGCGAGCTGCGCGAAGCTCTGCACGATCTGGTCACGGCACTGATCCACCAAGGCGCTCCGGTTCCCGCGGAGGCGGTCGACCAGGTTGAGAACCATTGGAAGCACGCGGTCGCCAGTACGCGTCTCACCGTCCGCGGGAACACGCCGCAACTCCAGGTCTGCGTCGAGACATCGGGGCTCGAGTACCTCAACCACGAACTCGCCCTACAGGCATTCGACCTGCTTCGGGCGCTGCCGCTGGAACGCACCCGCGTCTGCCCCGGCCTGCGATGCGGCTGGGTGTTCATCGACAGCTCCCGGGGCGGCCGCCGCCGCTGGTGCGATATGGCCACCTGCGGGAACTCGGCCAAAGGCCGGACCCACTACCAGCGGAAACGAGCCGGCGGCACGGACCCGGGCGGGCCCTGAGGGCGCTCTCCGGAAATCGGTTCGTGTGAGCCTCGGCGACAGCGCGCGGCGCAGTCGCAGCGCGGGTCGGGGCGAGGTGTCGGTGCCGGGCATGAGGTACTCCTCGGGGGAGGCGAGGCGGCACATGAGGGCGGGTCAGTCGCGGCGCGGGGCGAGCAGGGTGAGGAGCAGTGCCGTCGTGGTCACGACCGCGCACAGCGCCCACACGGTGAGGTAGGCGGACAGGGCCGGTGTCGTGGTGCCGTCCGCCAGCAGGGTGCCGAGGATCGCGGCGAACGCGGCGCCGGCGATGCTGCCGCCGAGTGTCTTGAGGTTGTTGTGGACGGCCACCGCGCTGGCGGACCGGTCCGCGGGGCTGGCCTCGACGATCACGGTCGGCAGTCCGCCGCTGGCCAGGCCCGTCCCCGCTCCCGCGACGGCGTAGGCGAGGGCGAACCCGTGCAGCGAGGAGTGGGTCGCGACCAGTGCGGTGTTTCCGGCGGCGACGAGGCCGAAGGCGAGTACGAGCATGCGGCGCAGGCCGATCCGTGCGGCGACGGATGCGCTGGCGGCGGCCGTCAGGAAGCCCGCCAGGTGCGGGATGCCGCCCCACAGGCCGATCTGCCAGGCGGCGAGCCCGAAGCCGTAGCCCGTGGTCTCCGGTGCGGCGTCCAGGTATGAGACGGCGACGACCGGCTCGGCGAGCATCACGACGCCGAGCGCGAAGCCGGAGGCGAGGTGCGGGGCCACGGCCCGTCCGGCCGCCGACCGCACATCCACCAGCGGGTGTTCCTGGCGGAGTTCCCAGCGCACCCACAGGGCGAACAGCACGAGCGCCGTGGTGAGGCCGGCGAGCGTTCCGGGCGATGACCAGCCCCGTGTGCCGCCCTGGGAGACCGCGGCCAGGAAGAGGACGAGGGCCACGCTCAGCAGGCCCGCGCCCGCCCAGTCCATTCGGCCGGAGGCCTTGTGTCGGGTCTCGGGAATACCGCGGCAGTTCGACAGCAGGACGCAGGCGGCAGCCAGTACGGCGAAGCACCACAGGGTGGGGCGGACGCCGCCGAGGAGACGGTCCAGGAGTCCGGTCGTGAACGAGCCGAGCATCGATCCGAGTACGAGTGAGGCGACGAGCAGGCCGACGGCTCGGCGGCTTGCCTGCGGTCCCAGACGGTCGCGGCACAGCCCGATCTCCAGGGCCAGCAGCGCGGCCAGCGGACCGAGGAGCACGCGGCCGGCCAACAGCAGCGTCACGTCGGGGGCGAGGGCGACCAGCGTGCTGCCCGCGGTGACGCACGCCAGGGCGACGCGCAGCATGAGCCGGTGCCCGTACCGGTCTCCGAGGCGTCCGAAGGCGGGCACGCACACGGCGGCGGACAGGAACTGCACGGCGGTGATCCATTGGGCCGCGCCCGGGCTGATGCCGAGCATGTCCCGGATGGCGGGGATCAGCGGTGTGATCCCTCCCTGGAGGAACCCGCTGGTCAGCTCGAACAGGACGAGCAGTCCGACGATGCCGCGAACAGACCCGGGCGCGGGGCCGGACGGCGTCGACTGCGGCCGGGGCTGGGTGACGCTCATTGACACACCTTTCGGTTCACGAGCGGGACAGACCGTGGGCCCTGGCCGACAGGGGGGTGGACCATGACGGGACTGGCCGGAGCGGGGCGGGCCCGGCCGGGGTGCGGCCGCTGGTCCGGGCCGGTAGGGCACTCGTCGTGCGGCGGTCTCACGTCCGAGGGGTGGCGAGCGACGAGCCGGCCGTGCGGGCCAGCCGCTTCGTGGCCAGGTCCGCGAGGAACGCCGCCTGCCGCGGCAGGACAGCGTCGTCGAACACCGCCTGCGGCGAGTGGTTCATCGGCGCCGTCCCCGGATCGCGTCCCTCGGGCACGGCCCCGAGCAGCAGCATCGCGCCGGGAACCCGCTCCAGGACGAGCGAGAAGTCCTCCGACCCGCTGGCGGGTATCGGCGAAAGGAACACCTGGTCGTCACCGAGCAGTTCCCGCGCCGCGTCCATGGCGAAGACGGTCTCCCCGGGCTCGTTGACGGTCACCGGGTACTGCACCTCGTAGTCGACGTCGACGTCGAGGCCGTGCGCGGCGGCGATGCCGCGGACCAGGCGGGGCAGCCCCTGAGCGAGCCGCTCGTGATGGACGACGGAGTAACTGCGCACGGTGGCCTCGAAGGAGGCCGTCTCGGGGATGACATTGTTCTGGGTGCCGGCCTGGAGCTTCCCGACGGTGACCACCACCGGGTCGAAGATGTCGAACGTCCGGGTGGTCCAGTTGTGGATCGCGGTGACCATCTCGCAGGTCGCCGGGACCGGGTCCAGGGCGGAGTGCGGCGCGGAGCCGTGCCCGCCGCGCCCGCGCACGGTCACCCGCAGCACGTCGGACGCGGTCATCACGGTGCCCGGCCGACTCACCAGCATGCCCTGCGGGACCCGGTTGGCGGAGACATGGACAGCGTACGCGGCGTCCAGCGGGCGACCGGCGGCCTCCAGAACACCTTCGTCGATCATGCGCCCGGCCCCGTTGTGGCCCTCCTCGCCGGGCTGGAACATGAACACCACGTCGCCCTGCAGCTGTTCGCGCCGGGCGCTCAACAGGCGTGCGGCGCCGACCAGCCCGGCCGTGTGCAGATCGTGCCCGCAGGCGTGCATCCGGCCTGGCACCTCGGAGGCGTAGCCCACCCCGGACGCCTCCTGCACCGGCAGGGCGTCCATGTCACCGCGCAGCAGCACGGCTCCTCCGGGACGCGACCCGCGCAGCACCGCCGTCACCGACGTCAGGCCCTTGCCCGTGGTGATCTCCAACGGCAACCCGTCCAGCGCCGCGAGCACCTTGTCCTGCGTGCGCGGCAGGTCGAGCCCCAGCTCGGGCTCCCGGTGCAGAGCGCGCCGCAGGGCCACCAGCTCGTCCCGCAACTCCTCGGCATCCGCCAGTACCGACATGTTCCTCGCACCTTCCCGACACGGTCCAGCCGCCCGCGGTTCGCGAGCAGTGGACCGAGCGTGAAGGCCACACGCCATGACGGGCCAGAAAGCGCCGGAAAATCGCGATAGCCTCGATCAGATGAAGGATTCCGGCCGGCTGAACGAGGCGGACTCGGCGCTCGTCCACGCTCTGCAGATCAGCCCCCGCGCGACCTGGTCCCGCCTGGCGAGCGTGCTCGACCACGATGCGGTCACCCTCGCCCGCCGCTGGAAGCGGCTCACCGACCGCGGCGCCGCGTGGATCAGCTGCTACCCGGGTCCCGCCCTGGCCGAGTCCGGGCAGGGATGTCTCGCCTTCGTCGAAGTCGACTGCGCGGGCGGCCGGGTCCTCGAAGTCGCCGACCGGCTCAGCCGGCAGCCGATGGTCACCACCGTCGAGCACGTCACCGGGGACCGGGACCTGCTGCTCACTGTGATGCGCCCGGACCTCGCCTCGCTGTCCCGCTGGGTGACCCGCTCCCTGAGCTCGCTGCCCGGCGTCACCGCGAGCCGGACCCATGTGGCCGGGGCGATCTACACCGAGGGCAGCCGGTGGCGGCTGCGCGCGCTCAGCGCCGACCAGGTGGCACGGCTGACGGAACGTCGGCCGCCGGTCGGCCGCACCGTCGGCCCACCGACCGACCTGGACCGCCGCATCATGGTGGCACTGTCCGAGGACGGGCGCGCCCCCTACACGGCACTCGCCGAGATCTGCGGCACCGGAGTCGACACGATCCGCCGACGCACCAGGCACCTGCTCGATGCGGGCGCCGTGCACATCCGCTGCGAGACCGCGCGTCCCCTGTCCCAGCGGCCGGTCGCAGCCGTTCTGTGGGCGCAGGTCCCCTCCGGAAGCGTCGAAGACGCGGCCCGCCGCATCGCCGGCATGCCGGACGTACGCCTGTGCCCGCCATCACCGGACGCCACAACCTGCTCGTCGTCGCATGGGTCCGCTCGGTCAACGACATCCAGCGACTCGAAACCCGCGTCACCGCACAGGCACCCGGCAGCACCATCGGCGACCGGGCGGTGGCCCTGTGGCCGATGAAACTCAGCGGCCATCTGCTCGACGAGGCGGGCTACCGGCGCGGAACCGTCCCCATCGACGGCTGGAGCGCCCTGGACGCCACAGAGGACACCGACGCCACCGCAGCCCCCGCCGGGCAAGGACCCTGACATCAGGGTCGACGGGACCGAACGGCTCTACGGCTCGCACGCCTTGCCGCGGGCGCCGTCAAGTACGTGCCGGCCACCGAGCTCGTCGAGGCCGTCGACGAGAAGGTCGTTGTCGCGTGGGGGCCTCGACCGTCCGCCGCATCCTGCGCAGCTCCGCACTCGGCCCCGCACCCCGACACACCCCCGGCGCGGGGCCGGCCTGACGCGAGTTCCTGCGCGCCCAGGCCTCCGGCCTGCTCGCCGCGGACTTCTTCCGTCGGTCACATGTGGGTGCCGCCGTCGATGCGGAGTTCGGTGCCGGTGATGAAGGCACCGTCGTCCGAGGCCAGCATCGCCACGACGCCCGCAACGGACTCCGGACCGGCGAAGCCCGTCGCCGGATCGGCGAAGCCCTCCCCCGTCAGCGCCGGCCGCAGTTTGCCGAACAACTCCCAGTCGGTGTCCTCGGGCAGGCCGGGCCCGCCGTTCCGGCCGCCGGCACCGGAGCCGTCGGTCATGCCGCTGGAGATGCTTCCGGGCGCCACGCACAACGCCCGCAGCCCCTGCTTGGCGTACTCCAGTGCGATGGCGTGGGTGAAGGACTGGATGCCGCCCTTGCTCGCCGCGTACGCGGCCATGTAGGGGTGGGCGAAGGACGCCGACGTGGAGCTGAAGTTGACGACCACGCCCCGGCCGTCGACCAGCAGCGCGGGCAGCGCCTCACGGGTCACCAGGAAGGTGCCGGTGAGGTTCACCGCGACGATCCGGTTCCAGAACTCCAGCGTCATCTGCCCGGTGTGCGCGGACCGCAGGATGCCCGCCGCGTTGACCAGCACGTCCAGGCCGCCCAGGTCGGCGAGCGCGCCGCCGACGCCCTCCCGTACGGAGGACTCGTCCGCGATGTCCATGACCCGGGTGCGCAACCGGTCCGCGTGGCCGGCGGCCAGGGCGGCCGTCTCCTTGAGCCCGGGCTCGGAGACATCGGCGGCAACGACGGCCGCGCCCTCCCGCAGGAGCCGCAGGACGGTCGCCCGGCCGATGCCCGATCCGCCACCGGTGATCAGGACGCGCCGTCCCTCGAAGCGCCGCATGGGTCCACTTCCTCTCGTGGTCTGCTGTATGTCACAGGGTCAGGTGCGCGCGATGTGGTCGGCCGCGAGCCAGCCGAACGTCATGGCGGGGCCGATGGTCGCGCCGGGACCCGGGTACGTCCCGCCCATGACCGCGGCGGAGACGTTGCCGGAGGCGTACAGGCCCTCGATCACCGTCCCGTCCTCCCGCAGCACCCGGGCTGTGGCGTCGGTGACCAGACCGCCCTTGGTGCCGATGTCGCCGGGGTGCACCGGGACGGCGTGGAACGGCCCCCTCTCCAGCGGCGCCAGATTGGGATTGGGCAGCGTCGGGTCGCCGTAGTAGCGGTCGTAGACGCTGTCGCCGCGATGGAAGTCCTCGTCGCGGCCGGCGCGGGCGAAGCCGTTGAATCGGTCCACGGTGGCGCGCAGCCGCTCCGGAGCAGCACCGATCTGCCCGGCCAGCTCCTCGACGGTCCCGGCCTTTTTGACGAAGCCGTTCTCCAGCCACGGCTTGGGGAACGCCTGGCCCGGGAAGAGCCCCATGATGAAGTAGCGGGACTTGGAGACGGCGTCGAGGATCAGCCAGGACGGGACGGTGGTCGCCTCCGGCCGGTCGTTGGCGTACATCGCGTCGACGAACTGGTGGTAAGGGGAGGCCTCGTTGGCGTAGCGCTCGCCCGCCGAGTTGACGATCACCATCCCGGGGATGCCGCGGTCCGCGACGAGGAAGAACGGCTTGCCTCCGGGAGGCACCACGGACGGTGCGCCCCACACCCGGTCCATCAGGTCGACCGCGGCGCCGACGGCCATGCCCGCCTCCAGGGCGTCGCCGCTCTGGCCCTCGGGAGCGGCGCTCCACTCGGCAGAGGTCGGTGCCGGCAGGTACTTCTCGCGCAGTTGCTGGTTCTGCGAGAAGCCGCCGGAGGCGAGGACCACACCGCCGGTCGCCCGGATCGCGAGCTCCCGGCCGTCTCGGGTGACCCGGATGCCGGCGATCCGGCCGTTCTCCTCCACCAGTCGGGTCAGCGGGGCGGACAGCCACAGCTCGCCTCCGAGCGTCCCCAGCGACTGCCGCATCCGGGCGATCAGCGCCTCGCCGAGGGAGAGCAGCTTCCGGCCGGAGAGCAGGGCCCTGACCGCTCGGGCGCCGACCCTGGCCGAGGTCCGCTTGCCGGCCCAGGTGCGCGCGGCCATGTTCAGGTGACGGAAGTCCTTGGAGGTGATGGTGAGCCCGTAGGTGGGGAGCCCGGCCCGTCGCATGGTGGCGCGCTGCTCGGGCGGGAGCCGGGTGAAGTCGAAGATCTGCGGTTCGACGGAGCGGCCCTGCGGGTAGCCGCCGAGCTCCTCCGGGAAGTAGTCGGAGTAGCCGGGGGTGTAGACGAACTTCACGGCCGTCCGGTCGTGGAACTCCCGTACCATCCGCGGCCCGTGCTCGAGGTAGGCGTCCTTGCGGGCGGCGGGGACCCGGTCGCCGACGGTGGCGTCCAGGTAGGCGCGGGCCTTCTCTGGGGTGTCCCCGAGCCCGGCGGCGTCCAGGTGGAAGTTGTTCGGCACCCAGATCGCGCCGCCGGACAGGGCGGTCGTACCGCCGTAGACCTCGGTCTTCTCGACCACGAGGGCGGTCAGTCCGCGCAGCCGGGCGGTGATGGCCGCGGCCATCCCGGCGGCGCCGGAGCCGACCACCACGACGTCGTAGGTGTGGTCCCACTCAGTGCTCATGCGGGTGTGCCTCTCTGGTTCGGCGGGGGTTCAGCGGGGGCTCGGCGGGCCGGGGGAGATTCGGGCGTCGGTGAGGACCGGTGCGTCGTCGCGGTCCGCGGCCGTGGCCGTCAGCCGGTAGCCGTCGCCGGTCTCCCACACACGCAGCCGCAGAGTCTCACCGGGGAAGAACACCCCGGCGAAGCGCGTACGGCACTCCGTGATGCGGGCGACGTCCCCGTCCAGCAGGCGGTCGGTGACGGCCTTCACCGCCGTCCCGAAGGAGCACAGCCCGTGCAGGATGGGCCGGTCGTAGCCCGCGCGGCGGGCGGTGGCGGGGTCGGCGTGCAGCGGGTTCCAGTCCCCGGCGAGCCGGTAGAGCAGCGCCTGCTGACGGAGCGTCGGAATCTCGAGCACCAGGTCGGGCTCCCGGTCCGGTGCGCGGAGGCGCTCGGAGGGGCCGCGCTCCCCGCCGAAGCCGCCTTCCCCGCGTACGAAGATGTGGTTGCGCTGGGTGATCAGCGGCTCGCCGTCCTCGCCGAGGAGGGTGGACTCCTGCACGATGACAGCGGCCTTGCCCTTGTCGTACACCGCAGGCACCCGGGTGACCGTGGTCCCCCGGGCGGCGGCGGGCAGCGGACGGTGCACGATGATCTCCTGGCCGCCGTGCAGCACCGCGGCCAGGTCGATGTCCACTCCCGGCAGGTCGAAGACCTGGAACCCCACTCCCCCGTTGCCGCCGGCCACCACGCCGAAGGTGGGCAGCACGTGCAGGCCCCGCTCGTGCCCTTCGTAGACGTAGCGGAGTTCAGCGGGGTCGGCCTCCGGGACGCCCGCGCCCAGCGCCAGGTGGTACAGCCGCACCTCGCGGTCATCCCAGACCGCTGCGGCGCGCACGGGCGGGGCGGAGGTCACCTTCTCGACGTCGATCGGCATGGGGGTGTGGGTTCCTTCGCGGTCGATGCGGGGCTGTGCTCAGCTCGAGAACGTGCCGGCGGCGTAGCGGCTCCGGAAGTACAGCAGCGGTCGCCCGTTCTCCTGTGCCGCCAGGTCGACGGCCTCGCCGGTGACGATGTGGTGGTCGCCGGCCTCGTGGACTGCCGCCAGGCGGCAGTCCACGGTGGCCAGGGCGCCGTCGATCACCACGGTGCCGTGCGCCGAGGTGTGCCAGGGAACAGCGGCG
This sequence comes from Streptomyces sp. NPDC057486, assembly GCF_042802415.1. NCBI lineage: Bacteria > Bacillati > Actinomycetota > Actinomycetes > Kitasatosporales > Streptomycetaceae > Streptomyces > Streptomyces sp. NPDC057486. Next base: position 14,197 of record NZ_JBHVEE010000099.1, read on the forward strand.
AACTTCTGCCCGCCGCGGGCGCCGAGTGCCGCGCAGACCTGCTTCTGGTCCTCGGCGAGGATGTTGACGCAGAAGCGGCCGGCCCGTTCGATCCTCGGCCAGCTGGTGGACGTCTTGCCGACGGCCAGCATGACCAGCGGCGGGTCGAGGGAGAGAGAGGCGAAGGACTGACAGGCGAATCCCACGGGCTCCGTGCCGTCGAGTGCCGCCACCACCGTGATGCCGCTGGCGAAGCGGCCGAGGACGTCCCGGAAGACGGCTGCGTCCACCTGACCGCCGGTCAGCCGTTCCACTGGTGGCCCCAGAAGCTGTCGGCGGTGATCTCCTTGGCGACCCAGGTGGCGGGGTCGACGAGCAGGCCGTCCCATCCGTACTCGACCTGGAATCCGCCGGGGGCCTGGGCGTAGAAGGACACCATGCGGTCGTTGGTGTGGCGGCCGAGGCTGGAGGCGATGGGAATGCCGGCGGCGTTCATGCGGTCCAGTCCGCGGCCCACGTCGTCGAGGGTCTCCAGTTCCACCATGAAGTGCACGATGCCGGGGGGCAGCGCGCCGGGGTACAGGCCCAGGCTGTGGTGGCGGCGGTTGGGGCTCAGGAAGTGCATCCAGTGGAAGTCCCGCTGCTCCGTGGCCGTCGGGACGGCCTGCGGCGGCAACTTCATCGAGTCGCGCAGCTGGAGGCCCAGCAGGTTCTCGTAGAAGTCCAGTGCGGCCTCGATGTCGGGCACCGGCAGCACCACATGGCCGAGGCCCAGGTCGCCGGTGACGAAACGATTGCCGTACGGGGTGCCGAGCGCGGTGTGGTCCTGCGCCTGACCCCAGTAGATCTCCAGCGGGTTGCCGCCGGGGTCCGTCACGTGGATCAGACCCTGGACGCGGCGCTCGGCGAGTTCGGCGGCATCGGCCGCCTTGACGGCGAACCCGGCGGTCTCCAGCTCCTGGGTGGCCGTGGCGAGGGCGGCGCCGTTCGCCACCTCCCAGCCGGCCGCCAGCAACCGGTCGCTCTCGCCCTTCTGGATGGCGATGCGGTACGAACGGTCGTCCATGCGCAGATAGAGGGTGTCCTCGGTGGTGCCGGAGGCCTCCACCATGCCGAGGACGTCGAGGGTGTAGGCGCGCCACTCCTCCAACTTGGTGGTCTCCAGGCGGAGGTAGCCGAGAGCGCGAATGTCCATGGTTGAGCACCTCTCCGTCAGGGGCGGTAGCGGTTGGGTCGGTGAGCCGGTCAGTGGGAGAAGAAGTCGATGGCGAGGCGGTTGAACTCGTCGGCCTGTTCGGTCTGGGCCCAGTGGCCGCAGTGCGGGAAGACGTGAAGGCGGGCGTCCGGGATGTTCCTGAGGGCGACCAGCGCGCCGTCGAGCGGGTTGACGCGGTCCTCGCGGCCCCAGGTGAGCAGCACCGGATGGGGGATCCGGTGGGCTTCACGCCAGAGCATCCAGTCCTCGGCCCAGGCGGGGTTGGCGAAGGCGGCTGCCATCCGGGCGCTGCCCAGCCTGTTGTCGGGGTCGGTGGCCGACGCCCAGCGTTCCTCGACCAGTTCGTCGGTGACGATCGACTGGTCGTACGCCATGACGCTGATGAAGGCGCGCAGCTGCTCCTTCGTCGGCTCCGGTGCGGTGTTGAACTCGAAGAGCCGCTTGATGCCCTCGGTCGGATCCGGGGCGAAGAGGTTGACCGACACCCCGCCGGGGCCCATCAGCAACAGCTTGGCGACCTTGTCCGGGTGGTTCAGGGCCATCCGTACGGCGGTCCCGCCGCCGAGCGAGTTGCCGATGAAGTGCGCCTGGGTGATGCCCAGTTCGTCCATCAGTGCGGCGACGGCGTCAGCGCTGTAGCTGAAGTAGTCCTTGTCGAGTTCCGGCTTGTCCGAGCGGCCGAAGCAGGGCTGGTCGACGAGCAGCGTACGGAAGGTCCGTGCGAACACCGGCAGGTTGCGACCGAAGTTGCTCCAGGCGGAGGCGCCGGGGCCGCCGCCGTGCAACATGATGACGACCGGGGCTCCCGGGTCCGCCGGTCCGGCCTCGTGGTAGTGGAGGGTGAGGCCGGCGGCCTTGGCGGTGCGGGAGCTCGACTCGTAGCTGATGTCTGTCACGTGATCTCCCATCAGAACATCGTGTCCTGGAAGACGAGGCCGAGGGCCGCTTGACCGAAGAGGAGCAGGGCGCGCTCGGGGTCGTTGGCGGCGTGACCGCGGCCGGTGTGCGCGTCGCGCCAGGCGCGCTGGACGGGGTTGGGACCGGTGCGCATGGCGTTGCCGCCGGCGTTCTCCATCAGCAGGTCGAGTGCCGCGACCGCACGCTCGGTGGCGATCACCTGGTCGCGGCGGGTGCGGGTGCGCAGCTCCGTGGGGAGCTCCTCGCCGCGCTCGGCGAGGGCGTACATCGCGCCGATGTTGCGGGTCAGCTGCAGCCACGCTGCGTCGATGTCACTGGCCGCTCGGGCGATGCGCACCTGCGCGAAGGGGTCCTCGGCGACCTTCTGCCCGTAGGAGACGCGGAACCGCTGCTTGGTGGCCTCGACGTAGGAGTCGTAGGCACCCTCGGCGATGCCGACGATCGGGGTGGAGATGGTGGTGGTGAACACGCCGGCGTACGGCAACCGGTACAGCGGCTCGTGGTTGAGTTCATGGCCGGGCGTCTTCAGGGCGGTGACCGGACCGAAGCTCAGAGCACGGTGGTCGGGGACGAAGACGTCCTCCACCACGATGTCGTTGCTGCCGGTGCCACGCAGGCCGACGGTGTCCCATACGTCGTCGATGCGGTACTCGGTACGAGGGATCAGGAAGGTCCGCATGTCCACCGGGTTGCCCTCGGCGTCCGGGACGAGGCAGCCGAGCAGGACCCACTGGGCGTGGTCGCAGCCGGAGGAGAAGTGCCAGCGGCCGGAGAGCCGGAAGCCGCCGTCGGCCGGGGTGGCCGTGCCGGTGGGGGCGTACGAGGAGGCGATGCGGGTCTTGGGGTCCTGGCCCCACACCTCCTGCTGTGCCCGCGGGTCGTACAGGCCCACGTGCCAGGGGTGGACGCCGACCACCGAGGCGACCCAGCCCGTGGAGCCGCACGCCTTGGCGATCTCCTTGACCGCCGAGTAGAAGACCAGCGGGTCGGCCGCCCGGCCGCCGAAGGCCTTGGGCTGCAGCAGCTGGAAGAAGCCGGTGTCCTCCAGCTCCTTGATGGAGGTGTCGGGCACGCGGCGCAGCGTCTCGGCCTCGGCCGCGCGCTCGCGCAACGTCGGGGCAAGGGCACGGATCGCTGCCAGCACATCTTCGGCCATGGAGCATCCCCTCTCGGGTCGTGGTGGCGGAAGTGGCAGGACCGTACGCTTTCGCTGCTCCGACACGACATGCGCTGCTCCCACTGAGCGGGAAGGTGCGACGGCCGCACGCGAGAGAACGGGACGGAGCGACCGGCCTTCGTTCCGTCTCGTCGCGTCAGTGGATCGACCGCTCCTCGGGCCGACCACTCGGTGAACAGTGCTTTTCGCCCCACGAGTCCGATTTCCCGGTCACCGGGAGCTTCGGCCTGTGCCGCGCGGCACGGCCGCCTACGCTCCTGCCCTGGGTCTCCGCCGCGCCTGACGTCCTCCAGCTGCGGCCGGCATGGGTGTGCGGGACGGCGTCCGCACGGCCGCCGAGACGGGGCTGCCGCCCGGCGCCCTGGAAGCGACGCTGGAGGTGTACAACCGCCACGCGGAGGAAGGCCGGGACCCGCTGCCGCACAAGGCCGCGCGCTGGCTGCGGCCGCTGCGCGGCCCGCTGGGTGCCGTGGACCTCCGGGGCATGACGTCGGGCTTCGCCCTCGGTGGGCTGACCACCGGCACGGACGCGGAGGTGCTGCATGTGGACGGGGAGCCGATCCCCGGCCTGTACGCGGCGGGCCGGGCCACGGCGGGCATCGCCGCCTGGGGGTACGCGAGCGGCGCGTCGCTCGGCGACGGCAGCTTCTTCGGCCGCAGGGCGGGGCGGAGCGCGGCGCTGAACGGCTGGTGCTGCGACCGGAAAGGTTCACCGGCTCGCGACGCCTGGCACGGCACCTCGCCTCGTTGCCGCATCACCCGAGCACGTCCAGTACGAGGGCGATCCTCCGCCCTGCGGTGCACCGCACCGGACGCCACGAGCTTCCCGGCAAACCTTTCCGGTCGCAGCACCAGCGCGGGTGTGGGCGGTCCGCGGCCCGCCCACACGGTCGGCGCAGCGATGCGCGCAGGTCACGGATCGCGCGCCGGTCGCGGATCCGGCACGCCGGGCCGGTGCACGGCCGGTTCCGCGCCCGGGCAGACCGGCCGCGCGGAACCGGCCCGTCTCACGCGCCCGTCGACTGCCCCGCCATGTCGGAGGCGGCGATGTGGCCGAAGACCATGGCGGAGCCGATCGGCACGCCGGGGCCGGGGTAGGTGGGGCCGGCCACCGAGGCGGTGGTGTTGCCCGCCGCATACAGGCCGGGGATCGGGCTGCCGTCCTCGCGCAGTACCCGGGCCTGGGCATCGGTCCGTACTCCGCCCTTGGTGCCGAGGTCGCCGAGCACGATCTGCACGGCGTGGAAGGGCCCGTCCTCGATCGGCACCAGGCAGGGGTTGGCGCCCTCGCCCTGGGCGAAGAAGCGGTCGTAGGCGTCCTCTCCGCGGTGGAAGTCCGCGTCCGCTCCGTCGGCTGCGTAGCCGTTGAAGGTTCGCACCGTGGTGCGCAGCGCCTCGGTGTCGACGCCGATCCGCTGGGCGAGGCCTTCGAGGGTGGCGGCGGTGCGCCACAGCCCGGCCTCGGTGAACGCCTTCCGGTCGGCGGGGACGACGGTGATGCCGGGCAGCTCGTCGCCGTACCGGCCGTCGAAGATCCACCAGACCGGGTTGTCGGGGGTGGTCCCGGCCTTGGCCGCGAGCATCTGACGGCCCATCCGGTCGTACGGCAGCGACTCGTTGGCGAACCGGCGGCCGGTGCCGTCGACGAAGATGCCGCCGTGCAGGCCCAGGGTGAACGCGGCCGTGCCGTCGGGGAAGCGCAGCGAGGGACACCACCAGGACTGGTCGAGCAGGCCGGTGGCGGCTCCCGCCTCGACCGCCGCGACCAGGGCCTGGCCGGTGTTGGCGCCCTGGGGGCCCATCGTCCAGTCCGCCCCGTGCAGGCCCTGCCAGTTGCGGCGGAGTTCGGCGTTGCCCTCGAAGCCGCCGGCGGCGAGCAGCACGCCGCGGCGGGCGCGGATCCGCAGGGTGCGACCGCCTTGTCCGGCCTCTGCGCCGACCACGCGGCCGTCTTCGGTGATCAGCTGCCGCAGGGCGGTGTGCAGCAGGGTACGGCCGTTGCCGGTGGACTCCATGGCGAGGAGCAGCCGGCCGATCAGGGCGCGGCCGTCGGTGAGCGGGCCTTCGGCCGGCGGCAGGCCGAGCCGTTCGGCCCACGCCGGGGGGCGTACCGCGTCGAGTAGTGCGTGCGGCACCTCGGGCGTGGGCAGGTCCACGGGGAAGACGGCGCGGCCTGCCTCGAAGCGGCCGGGTGCGGCGTAGTAGTCGGGGAAGGGCCGGTACTCGAAGCGGAGGTGGGGATTGTCCTCGAGGAAGGCGACCGTCTCTCCGGCGTGGTCGAGGTAGGCGTCCTGCAGCTCGTGCGGGCTGGCCTCGCCGACCACCGCGCGGAAGTACGCGCGCCCGAGGTCGGCGGAGTCGTCCAGGCCGCCCCGTGTCTGGGCCTGGTTGCCGGGCAGCCACAGGCCGGCGCCGGCGTACGCGGTGGTGCCGCCGAAGTAGCCGGTCTTCTCGATGACCAGAGTGTCCAGCCCGCGGGCCGCCGCACCGTACGCGCCGGTGAGCGCGCCGCCGCCGGAGCCGACCACCAGCACGTCGCACTCCTGGTCCCATGTCTCGTCTGTGTTCGCCATCTCGTCCCTCGGATGTGGTGGGTTGCCGATGTGGGTCGGGCGCCGGCGGCCGGAAGGGCGCGGCGCTCGTGCGGGAGCAGGTGCACGGCGCGGGTGCGCCGGCCGGCGGCCGTGCGCGTGGAGGTGTCCTCGTCGCGGAGGGGGACCACCTCGTCGGCACCGCCGCCCCGGACCGGCCGTGCAGTGGCGGGCGAGCCGGCAGCCGGTGCCGGGCGCCGCGTCCCCCGCCACCTCGGCGAGGTGGTTGACGAGTATGTGCGGGGGGAGGGGCAGCGGCCATCGCGGTTTCCCAATGAGCGGGATTCCCCCGGCCGGTGTCAGAACTGCCGGCCGCCCCCGTGCCGCACGCCGCAACTCCCCCTGGAGAAGGAGGTCACAGCATGGGGTCGTGAATGTCGATGCCGAGCGCGTCCTGGCCGAAGAGGATGAGCGCGCGCTCCAGGTCGTTGGCTGCCTGGCCGCGGCCGGTGTGCACGTCCCGCCAGGCGCGCTGCAGGGCGCTGTCGCCCTTGCGCATGGCGCTGCCGCCGGCGTTCTCCATCAGCAGGTCCACGGCGGTGACCGCGCGTTCGGTGGCGATCACCTGGTCCCGGCGGGCCCGTGCGCGCAGGGACATCGGCGGTTTCTCGCCGCGCCGGGCGGTCGCGTACAGGTCGGCGATGTTGCGGGTGAGCTGCAGCCAGGCTGCGTCGATGTCGCTGGCCGCACGGGCGATGCGCACCTGCCCGAAGGGGTCCTCGGCGACCTTCTGCCCGTAGGGGACGCGGGAGCGCTCGCGGGCTGCCGCGACGTAGTGCTCGTAGGCGCCCTCGGCAATGCCGACGACAGCGGTCGAGATGGCGGTGGTGAAGACGGCGGCGTACGGCAACCGGTACAGCGGCTCCGTGTTGATCTCCTGTCCCGGACATGCCAGTGCACTCATGGGGCCGTAGCCGAGGGCGCGGTGGTCGGGGACGAAGGCGTCCTCGACGACGATGTCGTTGCTGCCGGTACCGCGCAGGCCGACGGTGTCCCACACATCGTCGACGCGGTAGTCGGTGCGCGGCACCAGGAAGGTCCGCATGTCCACCGGCCGTCCCCCTCCATCCGTGACGAGGCCGCCGAGCAGGGCCCATTGAGCGTGGTCGCAGCCGGAGGAGAAGTGCCAGCGGCCGGAGAGCAGGACTCCGCCGTCCACCGGAGTGACCGCCCCGGTCGGGGCGTAGGAGGAGCAGATCCGGGTGGAGCTGTCCCCACCCCACACCTCCTCCTGTGCCCGCGGGTCGTACAGGGCGACGTGCCAGGGGTGCACACCGATCACGGAGACGGCCCAGCCCGTCGAGCCGCACGCCTTGGCGATCTCCTTCACCGCGGCATAGTGGACGGCCGGGTCGGCGGCGAGTCCGCCGTACGCCCTGGGCTGGAGCAACCGGAAGAAGCCGGCCTGCTCGAGCTCCTCGACCGAGGTGTCGGGCACACGGCGCTGCGCCTCGGCCTCGGTCACGCGCTCGCGCAGGGCGGGGGCGAGTTCGCGGACCGCCGCGAGGACGTCGTCGTCACGCATGCACATCCCTCTCAGGTCCTCAGGTCGTCCCGGGGCGACGGGAGGGAAACTACGCTTTACTGATCCGAAACGGAACACCCTCTTCCCAGCAGTGGAATCCACTGGCAATCTCCACGCAATATCGGAGATTACGGCTGCGGCCCGGGGGTCGTCGGCTGTCCGTGTGGGAGGTGCCGTTGACAACGCATGCTGTCGAGGTCGGATGTCCGCCGCTGTCCCTGCTGGAGAAGGCGGCGAAGGTACTGAGCGCTTTCCAGGGCGCCCAGCCCCGGCTCACACTGACCGAGGTCGTACAGCGCTCCGGCCTCCCCCGGTCCTCCGCGCACCGCATCCTCGACCAGTTGGTGCAGCTGCGCTGGCTGGAGCGTGAGGGCCGCGACTACCGGCTGGGCATGAGCATGCTGGAGCTCGGCGCCCTGGCCTCGCACCACAACCGGCTGCGACGGGCGGCGCTGCCCCATCTCCACGCGCTGCACGAGACCACCGGCCATCTGGTGCACCTCACGGTGCTCGACGGTGCCGAGGTGGTCTATCTGGAGCGCATCGGCGGGTCGGACGACTCCGGCGTGCCGTCACGGGTGGGCGGGCGGCAGCCGGCGTACTGCACGGCGGCGGGCAAGGCGATCCTGGCCTTCAGTGACGGCGCGCTGGTGGAGCAGGTGATAGGGCAGGGGCTGCGGCCACGGACGCTGCGTACCGTCACCCGCCCGGAGGCCTTCCGCGGGGAGCTGGCGACGGTGCGGAAGCGCGGGGTGGCGTTCGACTACGAGGAGGGGTACCGGGGGGTCTTCTGCGTGGCCGCACCGCTGCGCGGGGCCGGCCGGGCGGTCGCCGCGATCTCGGTGTGCGGCAACGGCGCCCACCGGGAGCTGGAGCGGATCGCGCCCGCCGTGCAGAACTGCGCGCGGGCGGTGTGGCAGGCGATGTTCGGGCCGGGGCGGCACACGAGGAAGCCGGCGCAGACGGCCGAGGTGGCGTCCGCGCCCGGTGTTCCGCAGCCCGCGATGGACAACATGATGTCCTGGCTGCGCTTCAGCGACTGGATGTGACGGCGGGGCTCACGGCACCCCGGGAAACACTCATCGGGGTGTGAGCGCGCCCTGCGGGCTGCGTTCACACCCCGATGAGTCGGGATCAGCCTCGGGTGAAGCGCGCCCGCAGAGCGTCGAGGCCGGTGCCGTAGGTGCCGTCGCCGATGAGCGACTCCACCTGCGCCACCATTTCGTCAGGGCCCTGGTACGCGGCGGACCACCGGACCTCGGCACCGTCGGCGTGCGGGCGTACGGCGAGCGTCGCCACATAGTCGCCGATCGGCAGGATCACCGGGTCGAGGAGGGCGTAGCGGTACCAGCGGGCGTCGGCGTCGCGCTCCAGCAGGCGCTCACGCGCGACGACCTTGCCGTCGATCGTGAAGACCCTTACGGCACCGGGCACTTGGGGGTCCGCATCGTCCTCGATGGTGGACGGCGGCACGTGCGGGTGCCAGTCGGCGAGACCGCCGAAGTCGCCGATGGCCGCCCACACCTGGTCGGGGGTGGCCGCCAGCACGGTGGAACGCTCGAGCGTGCGCATGTTCACGGACGTCTCCTCGATGTGTGTGCTCACCAGGTGCGGTCGCCGCGCAGGACCGCGTCGGCACCGCCGTCCACGAAGACGACCTGCCCGGTCACATGGGTGTTCTCGGGGGAGGTCAGCCAGGCGATCAGCGGGGCGATCTGCCCAGGGCGGGCGTGGCCGTGCAGCGGCATCGGCACACTCTGCTCGACGAGTCGCAGCATGTCGGGGTCGTCCAGCAGGGGCTGGGTCATCGGCGTGATGATCACGCCGGGGCCGACGGCGTTGAGCGGGATGCCCGCGCCGGCCCAGTCCTCGGTGACGGCGCAGCGGCGGATCCAACGGGAGATCGCGGCCTTGGAGGAGGAGTAGACGAGGTGCCCCTCCCCTCGGTCGACGGCTGCCCGGGAAGCCTCCACCGCCGCTTCCTCGTCGTCGGCGAGCGCGGCGTCCACGATCGCCGGGTCGGTCGGATGCACGGAGTCGACCGAGCCGATGACGAGGGCCCGGGGGTCGGTGCCGGCGGCCAGCAGTGGGCGCAGGCCGTCGAGGGTGGCGACGGCGCCGAAGTGGTTGACCTTGATGGTGAGCGGGTCGAAGTGCGCGATGCCCGCGCAGGAGATGACGGCGTCGAGGCGGCTGCCGGTCAGCTCACGGGCGCGGGCGACGAGTTCGGCCCGGCCTTCGGCGGTGGACAGGTCGGCGGCGATGTCGCTGTCCTTGAGGTCGGCCCCGATGACGGTGTGCCCCTGCGAGCGCAGGAGTGCCACGGTGGCCTTGCCGATGCCGGAGGCCGCTCCGGTGATGAGGTATGTGCGGGACATGGTGGGTTCCTTCGGGGACGGTGTGACGGTCGCGGTGGGCGGAACCGCGGTGCCTGTCACGGGACGGCTTCCGCGTCTTTCGCGTCTTTCGCGTCTTTCGCGTCTTTCGCGTCAGGAATAGGTGATCCCGACCTGGTCGGTGAGGGGCACGGCCTGACAGGCCAGCACATATCCCTCGCCGATGTCCTGGTCGTCCAGGACCTCGTTGTGGAGCATCTTCACCTCACCCGCCACGACCCTGCAGGTGCAGGCGCTGCACGCGCCCTCCCGGCAGGAGTACGGGGCCTCCACCCCCGCGGCGAGGAGCACGTCGAGCAGCGGGACCCCCGACGGCCAGACGACCGTGTGGGTCTCGCCGTCGAGTTCCACGTCCGCCGTGCCGCCTCCCTCGACGGGCGCGCACTCCCCCGCTGCGGGTGCCGGTGCCGGAACGTCGAAGACGTCCCCGCTCAGCGAGAAGAACCGCTCGCGGTGGATCCGGTCGCCCGGCGCGCCGAGCGCGCGCAAGCACTGCTCGGCGGCGTCCATCATCGGCCCCGGGCCGCAGACGAACGCCTCGCGTGCGGCGTACGGTGCGAGCGCGGCGGCCAGCCGGTGCGCGGCAGGCAGGCCCTGGAGCGACTCCAGCCAGTGGATCACCAGCAGCCGGTCCGGGTGGTCCTCGGTCAGCTCCCGCAGCTCGTCGCGGAAGATGACCGAGGACTCGTCCCGGTTGGCGTACAGGAGCGCCACCCGGCCGTGCCCTCTCGCCAGGGCCGACTTGGCGATCGACAGCACCGGCGTGATGCCGCTGCCCCCGGCGACGAGCAGCAGGTCCGCGTCGAGATCGGAGGGGGTGAAGGTGCCGGCCGGCGGCAGCGCCTCCAGCTCGTCCCCCGCCGCCACCTGGTCGCACACCCAGTTGGAGCCGTATCCGCCGGCCACCCGTTTGACGGTGACCTTCAGCGGCTCGCCGGTGTGCGGTGAACTGGCGAGGGAGTAGCAGCGGGCGGCCGCTCCCCCGTCCGCTCCGGGCAGTTTCAGGGTGAGGAACTGCCCGGGGCGGTAGGAGAATCGGCCGGTGCTCTCCGGTGGCGCCTGGAGCACCAGGGAGTGCGCGTCGCCCGTCTCGGCGATCACTTCGACGACGCGCAGCCGGTGCGTACGCGACCCGGTCGCCGGCCCGGGCATCGGCTCAGGCATCGGCGACCTCCAGGGTGCCTTCCTCGACCGCGCGGTCGATGCTCTCGCGCAGCGCCAGGCAGGTCCGGATGCGGGCGGTGTTCCCGCCCTCGGCCACCCGGCCGCGGAACTCCGCGCAGACGACGGCCGCCTCGGCGGTCCATTGCACCGAGGTGTGGGCCATGCTGAACTTCTCACACAGGACCTGGTTGCCGCAGGTCACGCACTCCACCGGCTGCATGTCAGGATCCGGTTTCCTTCTCCGTCTCCGCCTTCTTCTCCGCCGCGAGGCGGGCGAGGTTCTCCTTGACCTCCGCCCGCCACGCCGCGGTGGCGCGGGTGACATCGATCTCGAACTCGAAGCGCTGCACCATCTCGTCCTTGACGTCCTCGACGTCGACGTAGAACTGCTCGTACCAGCGCCGCAGTTGGTAGACGGGGCCGTCCTCCTCGCAGAGCAGGGGGTTGTCGATCCGGCTCTTGTTCCGCCAGATCTCGATGTCCTGCTCGAAGCCGACCGCGAGGCCTTCCGACGTGATCCGGGCCGCTTCGGCGGCCTCCTCGTCCGACATCCCGGGCAGCTTCTTGACGATGGCCCCGTACTGGAGCATGAAGCTGTTCTCGTCGATCGGGTAATGGCAGTTGATCAGGGCCATCTCCATCTCGACTCCCTCGGCCACCGGCGAGAAGAGGTAGTCGATCATGTATGAGGGGCCGAAGTACGAGGCGTCGGAGCGCAGTGTGGTGCTCAGGGTGCCCAGGTTGTAGTCCTCCCGGGGCACGGTCTCCTGGTACTGGGTGGCGACGTGCCCCTCGAAGACGTTCTTGAAGTACGTGGGCAGCGAGTAGTGCACATAGAAGAAGTGCGCCATGTCCACGACGTTGTCCACGATCTCGCGGCAGTTGGAGCCCTCGACCCGCACGGTCTTCCAGGTCCACTCGCTCCACTCGTCGCTGAAGGCGCCCTCGATCCGCGGGATGGTCACCTCGGGCGGTGGCGGGTTGCCCTGTGGGTCGTGCCAGACGAAGAGCTGCTTGTTCTCCTCGAGGGTGGTCCACGAGCGGGTGCGGGCGCGCGGCGGCACGCGGCGCGCGTACGGGATGTCCGCGCAGCGGCCGTTGCCCGACCAGCGCCAGTCGTGGAACGGGCACGCCACCGCATCGCCCTTGACGGTGCCGCGGGCGAGGTTGCCGCCCATGTGCGGGCAGTAGGCGTTCAGGACGTGCAGCTGTCCGTCGCCCTGGCCCTGGAAGACCACCAGCTTGGTACCGAACGCCTCGATCTCGTGCGGCTTGCCGTCCTTGAAGCCGTCGGCCAGGCCGAGGCAGTGCCAGCCCCGGGCGAAGCGGGCGGGCGGCCGGCCCGCCTCGATGACCCGGACCTCGTCGTTGAGAGCAGTCATCTTGTCCCTCCAGTGTCGGCTGCCTGTGGCAGGCGTCCTCAGTTCTGTGCGGCGAGTTCCACTGCGATGTCGATGAGCTGGTCCTCCTGGCCGCCGACGAGGCGTCGCTCGCCCGCGCGCAGGAGGATTTCGGCGCCCGAGACGCCGTAGCGCTCGGCCTGCCGGTAGGCGTGCTTGAGGAAGCTGGAGTAGACCCCGGCGTGGCCCATCAGCAGGGCGAGCCGGTCGAGTCGGCATTCGTCGTCCATCACCGGGCGGACCACGTCCTCCGCCGCGTCGATGATCTTCAGTACGTCGACGCCGGTGCGGATGCCCATCTTGGCGCAGACAGCGACCAGCGCCTCGACGGCGGTGTTGCCCGCGCCCGCGCCGAGGCGGCGGGTGGAGCCGTCGATCTGCAGGGCGCCGGCCTTGATGGCCGCGATGGAGTTCCCCGTGCCGAGGGCCAGGTTCTCGTGTCCGTGGAAGCCGACCTGGGCGTCGCCTGCGAGCTCGGCCACCAGGGCCTCGACCCGGACGGTGACGTCGTCCATGACCATGGCGCCGGCCGAGTCGACGACGTACACGCACTGGCAGCCCGCGTCGGCCATGACCCGGCCCTGCCGCGCCAGGTTCTCCGGCGTGGTCGAGTGGGCCATCATCAGGAAGCCGACGGTCTCCAGGCCCATCTCACGGGCGAGCCCGAAGTGCTGGATCGCGATGTCTGCCTCGGTGCAGTGGGTGGCGATCCGGCAGATGCTCGCGCCGAGCTCGCGTGCGGCCCGGATGTCGTCCTTGACACCGAGTCCGGGGAGCATCAGGAAGGCGATCTCCGCCTGCTGCGCGGTGTCCACCGCGATCTTGATCAACTGCTGCTCGGGGGTCCTGGAGAAGCCGTAGTTGAAGGACGAGCCGCCGAGCCCGTCGCCGTGCGTCACCTCGATCACCGGGACGCCGGCGCCGTCGAGGGCCGCCACGACGGACCGTACGTCCTCGCCCGTGAACTGGTGCCGCTTGGCGTGCGAGCCGTCGCGCATCGAGGAGTCGGTGATCCGGATGTCGAGAGTTTCCGAGTAGGGCATGCGGGGTGCTCCTTACGCGCGCTGGGCGAGGAGCGCCTTGGCGAACTCCTCGCCCACCTTGGTGGCGGCGGCGGTCATGATGTCGAGGTTTCCGGCGTACGGCGGCAGGTAGTCGCCCGCGCCCTCCACCTCCAGGAAGATCGCGACGCGTGCCATCCCGCCGTTCTCGGGGCGCGGATCGTCGAACTGCGGTTCGGTGCGCAGCCGGTAGCCGGGCACGTAGGCGGCGACCTGCTCGGCGATCTCCTTCACGGACTGGGTGATCGCGTCCCGGTCGGCGTCCTCGGGTATCGCGCAGAAGACGGTGTCGCGCATGACGACGGGTGGCTCGGCGGGGTTGAGGATGATGATCGCCTTGCCGCGCTCGGCGCCACCGATGGTCTCGATGCCGAGGGAGGTGGTGCGGGTGAACTCGTCGATGTTGGCGCGGGTTCCGGGTCCGGCCGAGACGGAGGCCACCGAGGCGACGATCTCCGCGTACGCCACGGGGACCACGCGGGAGACCGCGTACACCATGGGGATGGTGGCCTGTCCTCCGCAGGTGATCATGTTGACGTTGGGCTTGTCGAGGTGCTCGTGCAGATTGGCCGGCGGGACGACGGCGGGGCCGACGGCCGCCGGGGTGAGGTCGACGGACCGGATGCCGAGCTCCGCGTAGCGCGGGGCGTTGGCCCGGTGGACGTAGGCGGAGGTGGCCTCGAAGACGATGTCGGGGAGTTCGTCCTGGGCGAGCAGCCGGTCGACGCCCTCGTGGCTTGCCTCCAGGCCGGCGTCGCGGGCGCGGGCGAGGCCCTCACTGCCGGGGTCGACGCCGATCATCCAGCGCGGTTCGACGAGTTCGGAGCGCTGCAGCTTGTAGAGCAGATCGGTGCCGATGTTGCCGGAGCCGACGATCGCGGCGGTCGCCTTGGTCTTGCTGGTCATCATCACCTCAGGTGAACGAAAGGGAGACCGGGCCCAGCCCGGTGAACTCGGCGGTGAAGGTCGCTCCCGCAGCCACGTCGACTGCCCGGGTGCACGAGCCGGGCAGCACCACGTGCCCCTTCTTCAGGGGCACGCCGAAGCGGGCCACGGTGCGGGCGAGCCAGGCGACGGAGAGGGCCGGGTCGCCGAGCACGGCGTCGCTGCGGCCCTCGGCCAGTAGCTCACCGCCGTGTGTGAGCCGCGCGTCGATCGCCTTGAGGTCCAGTTCGCGCGGGTGGCGTCCCTCGCCGATGACGTATCCGGCGGAGGAGGCGTTGTCCGCGATGGTGTCGGCGATGGAGATCCGCCAGTCGCGGATCCTGCTGTCGATCAACTCCAGGGCGGGGACGACGCGTTCGGTGGCGGCGAGCACATCCGCCGGGGTGCAGTTCTCGCCCGGCAGGTCGTCGCCGAGGACGAAGCCGACCTCGACCTCGATGCGCGGGCAGCAGTAGCGGGAGACGGGAACGGGACGGTCCGGGCTCAGCTCCATGTCGTCGAGCAGGTGGCCGTAGTCCGGCTCGTCCACGCCCATCATCTGCTGCATGACGGGGGACGACAGGCCGACCTTGTGACCGCGCACCTCGGCCCCGGCGCCGACGCGGTGCCGGACGTTGATGAGCTGGATCTCGTACGCGTCCTCGGTGCCGATCTCCGGGAAGGCCTCGGTCAGCGGGGCGACCGGCGTACGGCGGTGCTCGGCGGAGCGCAGGATCTCCGCCGCGTGATGCCTCTGGGGGTCCGTGAGCATGGGGTCCTCTGCGGTGCGTTGGGCTGTTCCGGGAGGCTAAGCGGGGTGCCCTCCGAGCGAGGAGCGTGAATTCCCGCTGACCGGGAAAGGTGCGACGCGAAGACGCGAACGGCCCCGGGAGCCGCGGTGGTCGGCTCCCGGGGCCGTCGAAGCAGGCTCCGCCCTGACGGCGGGCCCGCGGGTCCGGCGGCTGCTGGTGCCCCTCCCGGCAAGGTTCGCCGGGAAGCTCGCGGCGTCCGGTGCGGTGCATCGCAAGGCGGAGGATCGCCCTCGTACCGGACGTACTCGGGTGAGGCGACAACGCAGCGAGGTGCCGTGCCGGGCGCCACGAGCCGGTGAACCTTTCCGGTCGCAGCCCTAACGCGCCCCGTAGACCGGCTCGGGGGTCACGGCCTCGGCCAGCAGCTCGAGGGCGGTCTCGCCCGCCTGCGCCGGGGTCCAGCGGGCACCCCTGTCCACGGTGGGACCCGGACGCCAGCCCTCCATGACGGTGATCCGGCCGGCCTCGGCCTCGAAGACCCGGCCCGTCACCCCGGCGCAGGCCCCGGAGCCCAGCCAGACGACGAGGGGGGAGACGTTCTCCGGGGCCATGGCGTCGAACGCGCCGTCCTCGGGGGCGGCCATGGTGTCGGCGAAGGTCTGCTCGGTCATCCGGGTGCGGGCGGCCGGGGCTATGGCGTTGACCTGGACGCCGTAACGCGCCATCTCCGCCGAGGCGACGAGCGTCAGGCCGACGATCCCGGCCTTGGCGGCGGCGTAGTTGCCCTGGCCGACGCTGCCGAGCAGGCCGGCCCCGGAGCTGGTGTTGATCACGCGGGCCTCGGGCGTACGGCCGGCCTTCGCCTCGGCCCGCCAGTGCGCGGCGGCGTGCTTGAGCGGCAGGAAGTGGCCCTTGAGGTGAACGCGCATGACGGCGTCCCAGTCGTCCTCGTCGAGATTGACGAGCATGCGGTCGCGCAGGAATCCGGCGTTGTTGACCAGTGTGTCGAGGCGGCCGAAGGTGTCCACTGCGGTGGCGATGAGCGAGACAGCGCCCTCGGCGGTGGTGATGTCCCCGCCATGGGCGACCGCCTCCCCGCCGAGCGCGCGGATCTCGTCGACGACCTGCTGGGCGGGCTGGGCCGTCCCTCCCGTGCCGTCGAGGCCGACGCCGAGGTCGTTGACGACGACTTTCGCTCCCTCGGCGGCGAAGGCGAGGGCGTGGGCGCGGCCGAGCCCGCGGCCGGCCCCGGTGACGACGACGACGCGTCCGGTGCAGATTCCCGTGGTCATGGCTGTGTCCTTTCGGTGAGCGGATGTCTTCCGGCAGCCGCCCGGGGCAGGTGCCCCCGGCACGACGACGGCGGCAGGCGCGCGTACTCACGCCCCACCCCGGCCGGAGGCGGTCAGGCGGTCAGCTGTTGTTGACGGTTGCGGCGTCGAGGAAGGCGGGACGCTCCCCTCCGCCGTGGACGTGCAGGGCGGCGCCGCTGATGTAAGCGGCGCGGTCGGAGGCGAGGAAGACGCATGCGTCGCCGATGTCGGAGGGATCGGCGAGCCGGCCGAGCGGCACGGTGCGGCCGACGGCGGCGATGCCGTCCTCGTCCCCGTAGTGCAGATGGGTCAGCTCGGTGCGCACCATGCCGAGGACGAGCGTGTTGACCCGTACTCGGGGCGCCCATTCCACGGCCATGGAGCGGGCGAGGTTCTCCAGGCCCGCCTTGGCGGCTCCGTACGCCGCGGTCCCCGGGGACGGGCGGGTCCCGCTGACGCTGCCGACCATCACGATCGATCCGCCGCCGCCCTGATGGCGCATCACCTCGTACGCGGCGAGGGAGGCGGTCAGCGGCGCGACGAGGTTCAGCTCGACGACCCGGGCGTGGCGTTCGGCTCCGCCCCCGTCGAGCATCCGGAAGGGAGTTCCCCCGGCGTTGTTGACCAGGGTGTCCAGCCGCCCGTAGTCGCTCCGCACCTGTTCGAAGAATCCACCGACCGCCTCCGGGTCTCGGAGGTCGACCGGCAGGAAGCGCGCCGTGCGCCCGGCTGCCTCGACGGGCTTGTCCGGAGCCCGTCGCGCGCAGGTCACGACCTGCGCACCGGCTTCGAGCAGGGCGCGGGTGATCCCCGCGCCGATGCCCCGGGTTCCGCCGGTGACGACCGCGACGGAACCGGACAGGTCGATGATCGCTGCCAATTGACACCTCCCGTAACGAGGAATCCACTGCTACCTTCGCCTAACAAACGTTTGGTGGAAAGGTAGCTGATCTGCTCATGGGTGTCTCCACCTCCGCCCCGCAAGAGGGCATCACCGTCGTCACCGTGGACTTCCCCCCGGTCAACGCCCTCCCCGTACAGGGCTGGTACGACCTCGCCGCCACGGTGCGCGCCGCCGGGGCCGACCCGAAGGTGCGCTGCGTGGTGCTCACCGCCGCGGGCCGCGGTTTCAACGCCGGCGTGGACATCAAGGAAATGCAGCGCACGACCGGGCACGACGCCCTGATCGGCGCAAACCGCGGCTGCTACGAGGCGTTCGCCGCGGTCTACGACTGCGAGGTGCCGGTGATCGCCGCCGTGCACGGCTTCTGCCTGGGCGGCGGCATCGGCCTCGTCGGCAACGCCGACGCCATCGTCGCCGCCGACGACGCGACCTTCGGGCTGCCCGAGCTGGACCGGGGCGCGCTCGGCGCGGCAACCCATCTCGCCCGACTGGTCCCCCAGCATCTGATGCGGGCGCTGTACTACACCTCCCGCACCGCCACCGCCCAGGAGCTGCACCAGCACGGCTCGGTCTGGCGGGTCGTCCCCCGCGAGCATCTCCACGACGCCGCACTGGAGCTGGCGCGGGAGATCGCCGCCAAGGACGGCTCTCTGATCCGCCTCGCCAAGGCAGCGATCAACGGTATCGACCCGGTGGACGTCCGCCGCAGCTACCGCTTCGAGCAGGGCTTCACCTTCGAGGCCAACCTCAGCGGCGTCGCCGACAAGCACCGCGACGCGTTCGTATCGTCCAAGGAGGAGCGACGGTGAGCGACAGGACGATGACCGCCGAGGAGGTGGTCGGCCGCCTCGAGAGCGGAATGACGATCGGCATCGGCGGCTGGGGCTCGCGGCGCAAGCCGATGGCACTGGTGCGCGCGCTGCTGCGCTCGGACCTCACCGATCTGACCGTCGTCTCGTACGGCGGCCCGGACGTCGGCCTGCTCGCCGCCGCCGGGAAGATCCGCAAGCTGGTCGCGGCGTTCGCCACACTCGACTCCATCCCCCTCGAGCCGAACTTCGGGGCAGCCCGGCAGCGCGCCGCGTTCGAGATGGTGGAGCTGGACGAGGCCATGGTCATGTGGGGCCTGACCGCCGCCGCGCACCGACTGCCGTTCATGCCGATCCGCGCCGGTCTCGCCTCGGACGTGATGAGCGTCAACCCGTCGCTGCGCACGGTCACCTCCCCGTACGGGGACGGCGAGGAGCTGGTCGCGGTGCCGGCCCTGCGGCTGGACGCCGCGCTCGTCCACCTCAATCGGGCCGATGCGCAGGGCAACGCCCAGTACCTGGGCCCGGACCCGTACTTCGACGATCTGTTCTGCGAGGCCGCCGACGCGGCGTACGTCTCCTGCGAGCGGATCGTGGAGACCGCCGACCTGCTCAAGGACTCCCATCCGCAGTCCCTGCTGGTCAAGCGCGCGTTCGTGAACGGCGTCGTCGAGACCCCGAACGGCGCGCACTTCACCTCCTGCGTCCCCGACTACGACCGCGACGAGACGTTCCAGCGCGCCTACGCCAAGGCGGCACGCGACCCCGAGGCCTGGCGGGCCTTCGGCGATCGGTTCCTGTCGGGCGACGAGGACGCGTACCAGGCCGCGGTGGCGGCGTTCCACGAGGAGGAAGCATGAGCGGCGGTACGACGACGGCGACGCGGGCCGAATACTGCGTGGTGGCGTGCGCCGAGGCCTGGCGGGGCGCGGGTGAGGTGCTGGCAAGCCCGATGGGCACGGTCCCGACGATCGGGGCCCGGCTGGCGAAGCTCACCTTCTCGCCCGACCTGCTGCTGACGGACGGCGAAGCGCTGCTCATCGGCGACGTACCGGCGGTCGGCGCCGGGGCACAGGTGGTGGAGGGCTGGCTGCCGTACCGGCAGCACCTGGCCCTGGTCGCCACGGGTCGGCGGCACGTGATGATGGGCGCGAGCCAGCTCGACCGGCACGGCAACCAGAACATCTCCTGCATCGGCGCCTGGGACCGGCCCGAGCGACAGTTGCTGGGTGTGCGCGGCGCTCCCGTCAACACCCTGAACAACCCGACGAGTTACTGGGTCCCCAAACACTCCCCACGGGTCTTCGTCGAGCGGGTCGACATGGTGTCCGGGGTCGGCTACGACCGCGCCGCCGCGGCCGGCCCGTCCGCGACCCGCTACCACCGCATCCCGGACGTCATCAGCAACCTGGGCGTGTTCGACTTCGAGACCCCCGACCGGACGATGCGGCTGCGCTCGCTGCACCCCGGCGTCACGGTCGAGCAGATCGTGGAGGCCACGGGCTTCGCGCTCACCGTCCCCGACGATGTGCCACACACCCGCGAGCCCACCGCCGGGGAGCTGAGGCTGATCCGAGAGGTCATCGACCCGAAGGCGCTGCGCAACCGCGAGGTGCCGGCCGCATGAGCGACGTCACGATCAACACGCCGCTCACCGAACTGGTCGGTGTCCGGCACCCCATCGTGCAGACCGGCATGGGCTGGGTGGCCGGCCCCCGCCTGGTCTCGGCAGCCGCCCATGCGGGTGCGCTCGGGATACTCGCCTCCGCCACCATGACCACAGGCCAGCTCCGCTCCGCCGTGCGTGAGGTCAAGTCCCGTACGGACGCGCCGTTCGGGGTCAATCTGCGGGCGGACGCGCAGGACGCGGCCGAGCGTGTACGGATCATCGTCGACGAGGGCGTGAAGGTCGCCTCGTTCGCGCTCGCACCCTCCCGGGAGCTGATCGCCCGGCTGAAGGACGCCGGGGTCGTCGTCATCCCGTCCATCGGCGCGAGGCGGCACGCCGAGAAGGTCGCCGCGTGGGGCGCCGACGCGGTGGTGGTGCAGGGCGGCGAGGGAGGCGGGCACACCGGCGACGTCGCCACCACCGTTCTGCTCCCCCAGGTCGTGGACGCCGTCGACATCCCGGTCATCGCGGCGGGCGGCTTCCACGACGGGCGCGGCCTGGTCGCCGCGCTCGCCTACGGCGCCGCCGGAATCGCCATGGGCACCCGCTTCCTGCTCACCTCCGACAGCACCGTCCCCGACGCGGTCAAGGCGAAATACCTGACCGCGTCGGTCAAGGACGTCACCGTCACCACCAAGGTGGACGGCCTCCCCCACCGGATGCTCCGCACCGAACTGGTCGACACGCTGGAACGCTCGGGCCGGACCGCCTCGCTGCTGCGGGCCGTCCGCCACGCCGCGGCCTTCCGGCGCGAGAGCGGCATGAGCTGGCAGCAGATGATCCGCGACGGCCTGGCGATGAAACACGGCAAGGAACTGACCTGGAGTCAGGTACTGCTGACCGCCAACACCCCCATGCTGCTCAAGGCCTCCATGGTCGAGGGCCGCACCGACCTCGGTGTGATGGCCGCCGGCCAGGTCGCGGGACTGATCGACGATCTGCCGTCCTGCGCCGAGCTCGTCGACCGCGTCATGGCCGAAGCACACGCCACCCTCCGCTCCCTGCCCCTCGCGGGCTGACGGGCTGCGTTGCGCTCCACCGCCGGGAAAAGTCCCCTTCCGCCTTCTTGGAGTTGATCCCATGCGTGCTGTCCCCATCCGCCGTGCGACCGGAGTGGTGGTCTCCGCTGTCGTTCTCGGCTGTCTCCCCGTCTGTGCCGCGACCGACGCCACGGCGCAGTCCGCCGCCACGGGCTCGCTCAACGCCCCCGGCCACACCGACTCCGTACGCCACATCGCCCTCCAGGGCGCGGTCAACGTCCGTGACCTCGGCGGCTACCGCACCGACAAGGGCCGCCAGGTGCGCTACGGCCAGGTCTTCCGCGCCGACGCGCTCGGCAGGCTGACCGACGCGGACATCTCGAAGCTGTCCGCGCTGCACCTGCGCACCGTGGTGGACTTCCGCGTCCCGTTCGAGGTCCAGCGGGACGGCACCGACCACCTGCCGGCAGGGGTCACCGCGGTCTCCCGGTCCGTGAACGACCTCGGCCTGTACGGCAGGACCATGGAGGCCATCGGCACCAAGGACCCGGTCGAGCAGCAGGCGCTGCTCGGTGACGGGAAGGCGGAGCAGTTGATGCGGGACATCTACCGCACCTTCGTCACCAGCCCGGAGAGCCGCCGTCGGTTCGCCGAAACCCTGCGGGACCTCGCGAACCACAAGCAGTCCCCGCTGCTCTACCACTGCACCTCGGGCAAGGACCGCACCGGCTGGATGAGCTACCTCCTGCTGCGCGCCGTCGGAGTCCCGGACGAAACCGCCGAGAAGGACTACCTGCTGTCCAACGACTTCCGCGCGGAGGCGGACCGCAGGTCCCGCGAGGGGCTCAGGAAGGCCGGTCTGATGGAGAACCCGGACCTGCTCGTCCCGCTCCAGGAAGTCCGTGAGGACTACCTCGCGGCGGCCCTGGACCAGGCCGACCACGACTACGGCAGCCTCCACGGCTACCTCACCGAAGGCCTCGGCCTGGACACGCCGACCCTGGCGAAGCTGCGCGCCCGCCTGGTGAAGTGAGGGAGGAACCCACATGCTGCGACGGGGCCCGGGCGCATTGCGCGACCGGATCGACCGCCACCGCACCGAGGCCCTGGACAGGCCGTCATGAGCGGGGTCCAGATCCTCGACACCGTCGTCCTCGCGGACGCCCGGGTCGCGGGATGGCTGCGGCGCTGGCGCACCGAGTATCTGCCGGGCGCCCGCGACCGCGGCATGGTCGCGGAGCGCGTCTGGCGCACCTGGACCGGCCCGGACACCGCGGCCGTCCGCATCCTGTGGTCACTGCCGGACAGCGACGCGTTCTACGCCGCGCGCGGCGCCTCCGGCCGCGATCCCGGGGTCGCCGCGTTCTGGGCGCACACCGACGAGATCGCGCTGGGCCGCGACCGCCAGGTGCTGGAACCGATCGCCCCCGACGACGAAGGGCAGGTTGCATGACCCGCTGGGTGGCACTGCTGCCGGGCGAAGCGGCCGAGGCGTACGACACGGCCGCCACCGTCCCCGGCGTGTCGATGTCCTCTGCGGGACCCGATCTGCCCGGCGGTCTCAGCGGCACGGGCGCCACCTGGGACCTGACGTCGGACCGGTCGCCCGCCGAGATCGCCGCCGGAGCCGGCCTGCCGGAGCCCCTCGACACGGTCGCGCTCGTCCCCGTACGGAGCCGGACCGCAGCACTGTCGGGCCCCCGCGTGAAGCGGACACTGCTGCTCGCCGTCCGGCCCGGTACACCCGACGGCCTCGTCGCCCTCCTGGAGAGGGATCTCCTCGCCATGCCCGGTCACATCCCCACCATCCGCTCGTGGGCTCTCAGCCACGTGGACCAGGCGCTCACCCCGTCCCGGTGGACCCACGTGTGGGAGCAGGAGTACGCCGACGTCGAGGGCCTGACCGGGGAGTACCTGAGCCACCCCTACCACTGGACCTGCGTGGACCGGTGGTTCGACGGTGAGGTGCCGGGCGCCGGGATCGTCGAACCACGGCCGGCCCACGTCTTCCGCTGGAGCGACGGGCCCGTACTGACGTCGGGCTGATAGACCTTCAGCACCACCGTGTCCGTGGGAGACCCGGTCCCTCACCACGTACGATCCGCCGGTCGACGAGACCAGCGGGAAGTACGCCCCATCCCGAACCGAACATGAACGGATCCTTCCGATGCCGATCCGCCGGCTGAACCACGCCGTCCTATTCGTCTCCGACCTGGAGCGCAGCACCGCCTTCTACCGCGACGTCCTCGGTTTCAGGCCGCTGCCGCAGGCATTTCCCGGGGCTGTCTTCCTTCAGGCGGCCGACTCCGCCAACGACCACGACCTCGGCCTGTTCCAGTCCCCGCGGCCGGGCTCCGGGCCCCGCTCCGGGCAGGTCGGCCTGTACCACCTGGCCTGGGAGGTGGACACCCTGGCCGACCTCCGCCGGATGCGGGGCCGACTTGACCGGGCGGGGGCGCTGTCCGGGGCGAGCAACCACGCCTCCACCAAGGCCCTCTACGGGCGCGATCCTGACGGCCTCGACTTCGAGGTGTGCTGGCTGGTCCCCGACCACGCGGTGGCGGAGGAACTCGCCGCCATGACCTCCCCGACCCTGCCCCTCGACCTCGAGGCCGAGATCGCCAGGTACGGTGCGGACACTCCGGGCGGTCCTCGCACCGATCACGCCGTCTGGCAAGCGGTCTTCGCCGCGGCGCGGCCCGACGGACCGCACTCCCGCTGACGGCCTCCTGCGGCCGGCCTGTCGGCCGGCC